>JAQVLL010000163.1 GCA_028704195.1 Smithellaceae bacterium | reverse complement strand
GGGCCCATGATGGATCGATCGAAGGAATTTCCCAATCTTTGCGCCACGCCGTGTGTCCTCAAAGAAGGTGATACCTTCAAGATGTGGTTTGCATCCGGTGAGCCTTGGCTGTTGATTGACGGCAAGCCGGCGGTTGCCTGTCATATCGGTTACGCCGAATCGGATAACGGGCTGGACTGGCGGCGTGAAAAGGCCCCGGCGGTTAACCACAGAGATAACGATCATGTCGTGTCCACGCCTTGTGTGTTGAAGGACAAAGGCGTCTATAAGATGTGGTATTCCTATCGGGGCAGAAAATATCGCATTGGATATGCCGAATCCCATGATGGCCGGACATTTAACCGAATGGATGAGCAGGTTGGCATCGGTGTTTCGGAAGGCGCCTGGGATTCGGATATGGTTTGCTATCCCTGTGTCTTTGATTTGCGGGGTAAAAGATACATAATTTACTGCGGGAACGAATACGGAAAGACGGGCTTCGGCCTGGCTGTCCTGATGGAGGGGTAACCGCTCATGAAACTTTCTATTGTGACCACCCTGTATCAATCCACGCCCTTTATTGAAGAATTCGTGCGGCGTGCCGGACTTGAGGCAAAAAAAATTACGAATGATTACGAAATCGTCATGGTCGATGATGGATCGCCGGACAATTCCCTGATCACGGCCTGCCGGATCGGGGAGTCCGACCCGCATCTCCGCATCATTGAACTGTCGCGTAATTTTGGTCACCATAAGGCTATGATGACCGGTCTCGACTATGCCCGCGGCGATCTTGTTTTTCTTATCGATGTTGATCTCGAAGAACCCCCGGAACTGCTGACGCGTTTTTATGACGAAATGAAAGCTGCCGGCTGGGACGTTGTTTACGGCCTGCAGAAGGAGCGCAAGGGCGGTTTGATCAAGAAGTATGGCGGAAAATTTGGATGGTGGCTGATAAAATTATTGGTTCCCGTAAACATGCCCTTTAATCTTTGTACGGTCCGCCTGATGCGCTCCTCCTATGTCCGGCAACTGATCCGGCACAAGGAGCATATGACGGCTATTGGCGGGTTGTGGGTGCTGACAGGCTTTCGGCAGCACGGGCTGTTGTTTGACAAACTATCGCGCGGAGAATCCGCCTATTCCTTCGTCAAGCGGTTAAGGGCGCTTCTGGACTCGGTGACATCGTTCAGCCACGTTCCTCTCTACGGTGTTTTTTTTCTGGGACTGGCGATTTTCTTCATGTCGTTTCTGGTGACCGTTGCCCTCATCATCCGCCGTCTGACCGGTTATGTCCTGGACGGCTGGATTTCCGTCATGGTTTCGGTTTGGAGCCTGGGCGGTTTAATCCTGTTGTGCATTGGCCTGGTGGGGCTTTATGTTTCCCGCATCTTTATTGAAACGAAGAACAGGCCATATGTCATTATCCGGAATCTCTTCGAGTCTTCTGACCGGCCATTGGGGGAATGAGATGATTCCTGCGCAAGAACCGCTGCTCGCAGTGATCCGGCTTTTAAAATAGAAAGGATGAAATTTTATGTCGATCAGCCATCAATATGCGTCGCGTTATACCGGAGATAAGACCCCTGCCGTGTACCCGGTTGAGTTTGTCGTGCGGGCGTTTCTGGGTACTTATCCGGGGCTGAAGATGCCGCGAAACCAATACAATGGGCGGCGTATTCTTGATTTGGGATATGGCGACGGTCGGAACATGCCATTATTGAATAATCTGGGGATGAAGATCCATGGTGTGGAGATCGCTCAGGACATCAACCGGCATGTCGAGGAGCGAATGAAAGGATTAGGGATTGACGTTGATCTGAAAATCGGCACCAATGCACACATTCCCTATGACAGCGGTTATTTTCAGTACGTCCTGGCCTGCCATTCATGCTACTATGTGGAATCTGGTGATCAATTCGGAACCAACCTCGCCGAAATCGCCCGCGTTCTCGAATCTGGCGGTTACCTCATTGCGTCTCTGCCGATGACAGGCTCGTACATCCTGAAAGATGCCAAGCCTCTCCTGGACGGCCACTATGAGATTACGAAGGACCCTTACGGGTTGAGAAATGGCACCGTTTTTCGCGTTTTTCGTTCCCGGCAGGAAATCCGAAAAGTTTTTTTTCCGTTTTTCCGGGATTTCGATATTGGATACTGCAATGATCTTTTCTGGGGCATTCATCAAAAAGTATGGATACTGGTTTGTCGACGCAAAGAAAGTAAATTGTAATGATTGAACAAAACGAGGGATGGAAGTCGTTAGCCAAGAGCGGATCGTCCTCTTGAACATGAAAATAGAATTGGAAATGAATGTTGAAATGGCCTAAAGAATTCATTCGCTACGCCGTTGTCGGCGTAGCGGCGAATATTTTCGGATTCTTGCTCTATGCCCTGTTCACGGAACTCGGCGTAAGCCCGGTGCTGACCATCAGTATCTTCTATCCTGTACATATCGGGATAGCTTTTTATTTCAATAAAAAATGGTCATTCAATTTCAAGGGGCATATCCCCGCGTCGGCCGCCCGGTATCTGACAGCCTATGCGGGGTGTTATGTCTTGAATGTTGCCATGCTGAAATTCTTCAACGGTTACCTGGGCTATTCGCATCTGATCGTTCAGGCGATAGCAATCGTGGTCATTGCTTTGTTGCTTTTCCTGGCTCAGAAATTCTGGGTCTTCAGAGTGCAGGGTGCTTCATTTCCCTATGAGCGGTCTTTATGAAACGGTGTCTTCATTGCAGTCAAACCTTTGAAAGCCGTGATTGGTTTTGTCCGGATTGCGGGTGGCGGCCGGAAAAAAGCAGCCTCGTCCCGGTTTTCTCTCCGGAACTGGCTCGGAGCAGCAGCGGCTTCAAGGCCTCTTACTTTGCCCCGCTGGCGGCGCGGGAATCGGATCATTTCTGGTTTCGCGCGCGCAACGCATTGATTGTCTGGGCACTGGAAAAATACGGTGCGGGAGTTTCGTCGTTCATGGAAATCGGATGCGGCACGGGATTTGTGCTGCAGGGAATTGCAGGCCACTTTCCCCATGTTCGCCTTTTCGGCAGCGAGATTTACCCTGAAGGAATTGCGTTTGCGGCCGAAAGAATTGCGGGTGCCGAATTTATGCAGATGGATGCGCGCAACATTCCGTTTGCCGAAGAATTTGACGTTGTCGGGGCGTTTGATGTCATTGAACATATTGATGAAGATGAAACGGTACTCAAACAAATATATAGCGCCTTGAAGCCTCATGGCCTGTTGCTGCTTACGGTTCCGCAGCACCGCTGGCTTTGGAGCGCGGTGGATGACCATGCCTGCCATGTCCGGCGTTACACCGCCAGAGAACTGCATGCCAAAGTGACGCGTGCCGGTTTTCGTATCGAGCGGAGCACCTCTTTTATTGTAAGCTTATTGCCCCCCATGCTGGCTTATCGGCTGATGCAGCGGGGAAAGGGAAATACTTTTAATCCGCATGAAGGATTGAACATCCATCCTGTCCTGAACAAATTTTTCGAAGGATGCCTGCGCCTGGAACTGGCATTGATTCGAGGAGGCGTTTCATTCCCGGTTGGCGGTTCCAGACTGGTTGTGGCAAAAAAAACAGACAAAACAGTTTCAAATATTTGAGAGGTTAAGCATGAATCACATTCCCTTCAACAAACCATTTATCGCCGGCAAGGAGCTCTTCTATATCGCCCAGGCGGTTATTGAAAACCGACATACGGCGGGAGACGGCCCTTTCACGAAGAAATGCCAGCAATGGCTGGAAGAGAGGCTTGGTTGCAAGAAGGCGCTTCTCACGCATTCCTGCACGGCTGCCCTTGAAATGGCCGCAATGCTGGCGGGGATTCAACCAGGAGACGAAGTGATCATGCCTTCCTTTACCTTTGTTTCCACGGCAAATGCCTTTGTTTTGCGCGGCGGGGTGCCGGTTTTTGTCGATGTTCATCCGGACACCCTGAACATCGATGAGTCTCTGATTGATGACGCCGTTAGCCCTAAAACAAGGGCCATCGTACCGGTGCATTACGCGGGTGTTCCGTGCCGTATGGATGCGATTATGGAAATCGCCGGGCGAAGAGGAATTGTGGTCATCGAAGACGCGGCGCAGGCCCTCTTATCCCAATACAGGGATCAATGTGTCGGTGTTCATGGACAAATGATCTGCCTGAGCTTTCATGAGACAAAAAACATAATCAGTGGAGAAGGTGGCGCCCTGCTGATCAACGATCCCGGTGTGATCGAGCGCGCCGAGATTATCAGAGAAAAAGGGACCAATCGAAGCCAGTATTTTCGGGGCCAGGTGGACAAGTACACCTGGGTGGATGTCGGTTCCTCCTATTTGCCCAGTGACATTCTGGCGGCCTTTCTCTATGCCCAGATGGAAAACGCCGAACAGATTATAACGAAACGAAATCTCATCTTCGATCTGTACATGGATGGTTTGCGGCCCTTGGCCGACGCCGGTCGGATCCGGCTTCCTTTGGTGATGGAAGACAGTCGGTGTAACGGTCATCTCTTTTATATCTTAACGCAATCCTTGAAGGAACGAACCGAACTGATAAAATTTTTGGCGCAGCGGGAAATTTATGCAGTTTTTCATTATGTGCCGCTTCACACCTCTCCTGCCGGGCGACGATTCGGGCGGGCCCATGGTTCCTTGAAGGTTACCGAGGCCGTCAGCGATTGCCTGCTCCGCTTGCCGCTCTATTATGAAATGACGCCGGAAGACGTTCAGCGGGTTATTGACGCGATCGATGATTTTTATCATCAAGGATAGGAATCCTCGCAATGAAAAGCAGCTCCCTGATGTTAACAAAAAAAGTATTTCTGCCTATGCCATCACTTTTTTCCATACACGATAGAACGATCGGAAATTTTAAGCGATATAGTGAAAGAAACTTCAGGGAAGCGTGTGACGATTGCCTGTTTAGTATTGAAGACTTATGGTTACAGTACCAGATCGGCGTTGGATCTTTCTTCTATTTTAAGCTGCTAAAAATTGAATTAAAGTCGAAGCAGGGTGTATATCTGGTTTTAAAACGAGGCTCTCTGTATAATAAATATTTAAAGCCTCTGGAAAGTTTCTGCGAAAAGCTCTTTCGGATTCCTTTTATTGGTGTTTTCAATTTTTCCACATCCAAATACTGGTCGTTGAGACCATCGGATGCAAAATGATAAATACGCAATTCTCTATGAAAATGTTGAAAGATATTATTCCGAAAGTTAAAATACTACGAGAATATTTGCATTACATTGATTGGGCCGCATTCATATCAATAATTTTGCTCATTTGTTTCGGTGCGACGCTATGCACTGCATATTTCTTTCCGATA
>JAQVLL010000162.1 GCA_028704195.1 Smithellaceae bacterium | reverse complement strand
GGAACTGCGAATGATCAAAGCGCTGTTTTCCCACGGAGAAGAAAGAGATCTTTGCACGAATCCGGCGGAGAAGATAAAACTTTACCCTGTCAGCAGGAAAAAGAAATATATCCCGCCGAAGAAAGATGTGGAAAAAGTCCTGGCCCTGGCCACGCCCAGGCAACGGAATTATCTTTTGGCGATTATCAATTCGCTGGCCAGAGTCAACGAGATCAACAAGCTCAAATGGTCCGATGATTTTGAAAATCATATAATTTTGCGGACCCGAAAAGCGAAGAACTCCGACATTACGGAGCGGAAGATTCCTAAAAACGAAACGCTGAAACAGGTTATCAGCGAAATGCCGAAAGTCAGCGAATACATCTTTTGCTACAAGGCGACCGGCAAACCGTACCGTTACCGGAGCAAATTGATGAGCAGCCTTTGCAAAAAGGCCAAGGTAAAAAAGTTTACCTACCACAACCTCCGGCACTACGGAGCCAGCCGTTTGGCGGAAGCAGGCGTTTCTCTTACTGATATCCAATACTTACTTGGCCATCAGCGCGCCACGACGACCGACATTTATTTGCAGTCAATTTCGGAAAGCTTGAAGAACGCCATGAAAAATCTTGGCTAGTCCCTTATATCAGTCCCTTATATCAAAAAGAAAAATCTCTGAAATGCTTGGTAATTGGTGCCCCTGGGGCGATTCGAACGCCCGGCACACGGATTAGGAATCCGTTGCTCTATCCTGCTGAGCTACAGGGGCAGCCATGATTTGGTGACAGGATGCGGCGGTTTAACATTCTTTAAACGGACTGTCAACCGGTCAGCGCCTTACCTGGTTGAAAGATCTTTCAAATGCGTTTCCAGGAGGCGGTCTTTATCAAAATTGAAAAGTTTCAGTTTTTCCGGTTTGGTTCCTTTAAATGCGCATTTTGGTGCCAATCCGATCAATTCCGATTCCAGAATGTCAACATCCCGTTCATCGGCAAGTTTCTCCACCTGTTCATAAATCATTTTCAGCGGTGTTTCTTTACAGTTGGTCAGGTTCATGGATACCTGCGCCAGGTTCCTGCTTTTTAGAATGACGCCGATGGCCCGCACATGCTTCAGGCCACCGTTTTTTTCCCGGATCAGAGATGCAATTTTTTGCGCCAGTCTCAGATCACTGCAATTCAGATTGATGTTATATGCCACCAGCAGTTCGCGCGCACCCACAGCCGTTGCACCCGAACGCGGATTGAATTCAGAGTTTCCGACATCGGGCAGGCTGTCTGGATCTTTCATCTTGTTTTTAAGTGCTTCATACCCCCCGTGCCTGACAGCGGCCAGTTCGCGGCGCTCGGGAACCAGCGCTGCCTCTGCGTAATAATAAACCGGTACGCAGAACTGTTCATATAATTTTTGGCCAAAGAGGTGTGCTACATCAACGGCATCAGCCATTTTTGTTTTCCCCAGCGGTATGAAGGGGACCACATCAACAGCTCCCAGTCGCGGATGGACACCTGTCTGACTGCGCATGTCAATCAGTTCAAGTGCCTTCCCCGACGCGGCCAGCGCCGCCTCCAGAACATGCTCCGGTTTCCCCAGAAACGTAAAGACGCTCCGGTTATGATCGCTGTCTCCGCTGTAATCAATGAAGTGAATATCGGGAAAAGACTTCAACACGCGGGCAATCGATTCGATTTTATCCAAATCGCATCCTTCACTAAAGTTTGGAACACATTCGATAATTTTCATGTTTACACCTGATAAAATTTCAACGCCGGCAGTTCCACACAGGTAAGGCTTCCGCCGTAAACCGCCCCCGTGTCAATACCGATTTTATTGTCGGCAATCATCGGTTCACTGAAATGAGTGTGTCCGAAGACAACCCTTTTCCCAAAATCATAATCGGTCTCAATAAAGGTCTGTCTGACCCACTGCATGTCATAAAGAGACTGTTCGTTAAGTGGTGTCCCGGGAATCAGACCGGCATGCACAAAAATGAATTGATCCGTTTCATAGTACGGCAAAAGTGACTTGAAAAATTTCAGATGATCCGCGGGAATTTTCTTCTTTCTCTCCCGCGGTGCATCCAACTGCGATATTCCGTAGGCCTTGAGCGTCGCGAAACCGCCGTTGGCCAGATAGATATCATCTTCCACGCCATCCAGATACCTGAGCAGCATCGATTCGTGATTACCACGGAGACAGATCACCTTCTGAAAGGCCTCTTTAAGCCTCAAAATATAATCCACAACATCCCGGCCCCCGTCCGCACGGTCGATATAATCACCGATAAAGACCAGGGTGTCATTGACGGGATCGGCTTTAATCTCCCGGATAAGACGCTGCAGTTTTTCGAAACAGCCGTGTATATCTCCGATGGCAAATATTTTGTTCATCTTCCGTTGCCGTGATCAACAGCACCTCAGTCTAACAGAGCAGCCGTGAAATCCCTGCTGTCAAAGACCCGTAAATCGTCCAGACCCTCTCCGACGCCGATAAAACGGACAGGAAGCCCCAGTTCCCCAGCAATGCGAACCACAACACCGCCCTTGGACGTACCATCCAGTTTCGTGAGAACAATGCCTGTCACTCCGATGTCTTCCTTAAACATTTTTGCCTGTATTACGGCATTCTGGCCGGTTGTGGCATCCAAAACCAGTAAGATTTCATGCGGTGCCCCCGGCAGTTCTTTGCTGATTACCCTTTTGACCTTTTTGAGCTCCTCCATAAGATTGGTCCGGGTGTGCAGCCGGCCGGCTGTATCAACAATCACCACGCCCTGAAAACCTGCTTTAATCCTTGCCACCGCGTCAAAAACAACAGCGGCCGGATCGGCATTCATTTTCTGTTTGATCACGGGCGCATTGACACGGGTTCCCCATACCTCCAGCTGTTCGATGGCCGCCGCCCGGAAGGTATCTGCGGCTACAAGCAGAACCTCATGTCCGTCATTGTGAAGCAGATTTGCCAATTTACCGATGGTGGTTGTCTTGCCGCTTCCGTTGACTCCAATGGCCATGATCACAAAGGGCTGATTTTGGGGAATCATCAGCGGCTTTTCCATCAGATGAAGAATCGCCATCATGCGTTGTTGCAAAACCTTTTTTATCTGTGATGCATCCTGCAGTTCTTTACGCTTCACCCTCTGTTTGACATCGTCAATCAAATCATAGGTAAACTGCGGCCCCATGTCCGCCGAAATCATCAGTTCTTCCAGTTCATCAAACAGGGCCTGATCCAGAATCCTCTTACCAAAAACAAGATTGTCCAGATTTTTTGTCAGAGAGTCGCGTGTTTTGGTTAGCCCCGCTTTTAATTTGTCGAATAAACCCAATTGGCTTCAGATTCCTTTCTTCATCAAAAATTATTTCTGAATGATTCCAGTTGCATCCACTAAAAATCACTCCATTGAAAAGCTCCATGCCTTCTGATTTACATTCATAACGATTTTCTCTGCTAAAGTAAAGGAATGGATTGTTCCATTTCCAATGCCGGATGATACCGCGTCAATAGGGAGAGGGCAACGAAACGATTGACCGCGCGCCACTTATAGGTGTTCGGGTTACAAGTTAAGAAAGCCGGTCCCGTTTGATCGGGACCGGCAAAGGCAAAACCGGATGTCGTGACCCTTTAAGGCAGGAATCAATTCAAAGTGACGGAGACCAGAGACGATATCCCCTGCTTCTGCATGGTCACGCCAAAAAGTGTATCGGCAACTTCCATCGTACTCTTGTTGTGTGTGATCATGATGACCTGGGACTGTTCGGCAACACCCCTGATCAGCCTGTTGAAAAGGTTGGTATTGGCATCGTCAAGCGCCGCATCCACTTCGTCCAGAATCAGGAAGGGTGTCGGACGGTACATGATAATGGAAAAAATCAGGGCGATCGCCGCCAGCGATTTTTCACCGCCGGACAACAGGCTGACGCTTTGCGCTTTTTTGCCCGGAATCTGAATATCAATATCCACGCCGGTTTCCAGAAGATCACTTTCATCGGTGAGCAGCAGCTTGCCCCGGCCGCCGGGGAAAATCTTCGCAAATACGTCTTTGAAGCATTCATTGACGGCGGCAAAGGTTTCGGCAAATCGTTCACGGGAGATTTTATTGATCCGGGTGATCGTCCTTTGCAGAGAAGACAGCGATTCGTTAAGATCGGTAAGCTGCGTCGTCAAAAACTGATTGCGCTGATCAAGTTCAGCATATTCGTTGAGCGCCAGCAGATTCACTTCGCCGAAATTGTCAATTGTTTGCCTGTCTTTTTCCAGCATGGCGGAAAGTTCGTCAACTCTCTCGTCAGTAACCACGGTGAAATCCGCCATCATGGCCTTGAGATCAACACCATGCTTTTCAGTTACCGCTTTTTGCAGATTGTCAAGGTTTAATACCGCTTCACGGCACTGCATTTCCAGTTCGTTGGCCTTCTTCTGCAGATCATCGAGATTCCTCTTGATGTCGCGGATTTCACTTTCCTGCCCTTTGAGCCGTTCATCTTCGACGGCCCTCTTTTCTTTCATTTCGGTCAATACCGCTTCGCAGGATGCCAGTTTCCCGTAAAGGGACTGGAGCATTTCCTGTTCCGCTTCAACGGCCGAGGCCAAATCCGTCATCTGTGTTTCGCAGGCGGCAATCTCTTCTTTTTTTCTTGCAACTTCGCTTTCATTCAGACTGATGTCATGCTGCAGCCGTGCAACGGTTCTCAGGTCCGCTTCCTTCTTCTCCGCCAGAGAAGCCAGCAGAACTTTTTTCTCCGTCAGGGATCGCTCCTGTGCGTCAATGGCCGACCGCGACTGCTGCCTGCGGTTGTTAAAGCCGGAGATAATTTCGTTGAGCTCTTTTTCAGCCGTTTCTTTCAGGAGGATATTTTCCTGGATCTCCAGCAGTTTCTGTGCGGCCTGGGCCTCTTCTGTTTTTATATTCTGACGGTTGTATTCGAGGACAGCGATTCTCTGCTTCAATCTTTCCGATTCATCTTCAAACCGTTCCAAATCTTTTTTCCGGCCGTTGATTTCTATTTCCAGCCGGTGCGTCCTGTTTTTCAGCTCCGTGAGTTCTTCATCCCAGCGGGTGACCGATGAAACCAGTTTTTGCTTTTCCTGAATTTGATCATCCAGTTCAGCAGAAAGCCTTCTGACATCCTCTTCCAGTTCCGCAATTTCTCTTTTGGTCGCCAGCAGGCTTTTTTCCACAGCCGATCCGCTGCCGCCAGTCAACACACCGTTTGGACTGATGGTATCCCCGTCCGGCGTCACGAATGTCCCCCGGAAGCCGTTTTTCTTCCATAGATCAATCCCTGTGGTGATCGATGGCGTTAATAAAACATTCCCCAG
>JAQVLL010000161.1 GCA_028704195.1 Smithellaceae bacterium | reverse complement strand
CGGTCTTCACGCGGAGCAAAACGCCATTATTCAGGCTGCCCTGCATGGAGTCAGTACGAAGGGTTCCACTTTATACTGCACCAATCATCCGTGTGTGATCTGCGCCAAGATGATCATCAACGCGGGCATCACGCGCATCGTCATTCGTGATGGATACAGTGACAGGCTGGCCGCAGATATGCTAAGCGAGGCCGGCATCACCGTTGAGAGGCTGAGTAAATAATAAAAGGATCAGGCGAGCAAACTCATGAAATGTCCTTTTTGCGGTAACGCGGAAAACAAGGTGATAGATTCCCGGATCAGCAAAGATGGCAAGGCCATCCGACGCCGTCGGGAATGCCTGGGCTGTGCCAGACGATTCACCACCTACGAATATGTGGAAGATATTCTGCCGATGGTAGTGAAAAAGGACGGCAGACGCGAACCGTTTGACCGGATAAAAATCCGTAACGGTGTGATGACGGCGTGTGAAAAACGGCCGATCAGCATGGAGGACATGGACAAAATCGTCGAGAACGTGGAGGCTGCCTGTCAGGAATACCAGGGTGAGGAAATTCCTTCCTCGGTAATTGGCGAGAAAGTGATGGCTGAACTGAAGGTGCTCGACGGCGTGGCCTATGTCCGGTTTGCCTCGGTTTACCGGCAGTTCCGCGACGTCGGAGAGTTTATGTCCGAATTAAAGGATCTGTTGAGCAAGGGCAAGAAATAGTTATGTTTACCGGAATTGTCGAAGGAATGGGAAAAGTTGTCCGACTAACCATGAAAGGTTCGGATGCCTTGCTGGAAGTGGAAGCCGCAATCGATCTGACCGAGGTGTCCCTGGGCGACAGCATCGCGGTGAACGGCGCCTGTCTGACCGTGACATCCAAAACGTCTGGGACATTCACTGCCGACGTGTCCGCCGAATCATTAAGCAGGACAACGCTCAAGTTTCTTCAGGCCGGGCACAGGGTCAATCTGGAAAGATCCCTGCGCATCGGTGGGTTTTTAGGCGGCCATTTTGTTCTGGGGCATGTGGACGGGATTGGCCGTATTCTGAACAAAACCCAGAAGTCCGGGTCAATTATTTATACTGTCGAATCTCCCGACCCCTTGTCGCGTCTTATCGTGGAAAAAGGATCGGTCGCCGTCGACGGTATCAGCCTGACGGTGAACAGGCTTGAAAAAGGCCGGTTTTATGTTAATATCATTCCGCACACCGCAATCAGCACGACACTGACCGGGAAAAAAGAAGGGGAATGGGTGAACATTGAAACAGATATACTGGGAAAGTATGTAGAAAAGTTATTGCAAACCCCGCGGGGAATCGATAAGGATTTTCTCGCTGAACATGGTTTTATCAAATAAAAAAGAGGTAGAAAAAGTTCATTAACCTGTCGTTCCCGCCTTCGTACCGTGAAGGGCACAAGCGAGAAATGACGAAAATGGTCCCAAAAACAATTTTGTTGAGACCGTTAGATAAGAAGGAAGTCTTATGGCAGTCAGTAAAATTTCGGAAGCAATTGAAGACATTCGCAACGGGAAGATGGTTATTCTTGTGGATGATGAAGATCGGGAAAACGAAGGTGATCTGTGCATGGCAGCACAGTTTGTGACCCCGGAGGCGATCAATTTCATGGCTCGTCTGGGACGCGGATTGATTTGCCTGACGATTAACGAGGAAATCGCCGAAAGGCTAAAGCTCAATTTGATGGTGAAAGACAACCAGGCTCCTTTTGGCACCGCGTTTACGGTTTCCATCGAAGGGCGCCACGGCGTGACCACGGGCATTTCTGCGGCGGACCGTGCCACCACGATTTTGACTGCGGTGAATCCGGCGGCAAAACCGGATGATATTGTAAGTCCCGGCCATGTGTTCCCGATTCTGGCCCGTAAGGGAGGTGTTCTGGTGCGAACGGGCCAGACGGAAGGGTCGACGGATCTGTGCCGTTTGGCAGGACTCATTCCGTCAGGCGTGATTTGCGAAGTCATGAAGGACGATGGCACGATGGCGCGGATGCCGGATCTGGAAATGTTTGCCCATGAGCACAATTTGAAAATTGTTACCATTGCCGATCTGATTGATTACCGGATGCAGAATGAATCGCTGATCCGGCGCGTGGCGGAGGCCATCCTTCCGACGCTCTATGGCGGTGATTTTAAAATCATCGTGTATGAGAACGACGTTGACGACATGCAGCATATCGCACTGGTCAAAGGCGAAATCACAAAGAGTGATGATGTGCTCGTGCGCGTGCATTCGGAATGCTGTACAGGCGACATTTTTGCGTCCGCCCGTTGCGATTGCGGTGATCAGCTTCACCGGGCGATGGAAATGATCGAAGAGGAGGGCAAGGGGGTCATCGTTTATATGCGGCAGGAAGGCCGGGGGATCGGCCTGGTGAATAAAATCAAAGCCTACGCGCTTCAGGATGAAGGCCACGATACGGTTGAGGCGAACATTGCGCTGGGTTTCAAGGCGGACCTGCGGGATTATGGCATCGGCGCGCAGATACTGGCCGATCTGGGCGTGCACAAGATGAAACTCATGACCAACAATCCCAAGAAGATCGTCGGACTCGAAGGATACGGTATAGAAGTGAGCAAACGTGTGCCGATTGAGATACCGCCCAATGAGAACAATATCCGCTATATGACCACCAAGAAAAGTAAAATGGGGCATATACTGGAACTTTAAAAAAACAGGAGGCGCGCTGCGCCCGGAAAACGAGAACACGGGGTTGCAACCCCTTGTTCATACTAACATAAGGATGGTGCTGAAATCATGCCGAAAATCATTGAAGGAAAAATCGTTGCCAAAGGAATGAAGTTTGCGATTGCCGCAAGCCGCTTCAACGATTTCATCAGCGGCCGGTTAATTGAAGGCGCGGTCGATACGCTGGTCCGGGCTGGCGCAGATGAAAAAGATATTCTCATATACAAGGTGCCGGGCGCGTTTGAACTGCCGCTCGCGGCAAAAAAACTCGCTAAAAGTGCTCGCTTTGATGCGGTCATTTGCCTTGGTGCGGTCATTCGCGGAGCGACCCCGCATTTTGAATATGTCAGCGCGGAAGTGTCCAAGGGAATCGCCAATGTGGGACTGGATGCGGACGTTCCGGTGGTCTTCGGTGTCCTGACAACGGACACGATTGAACAGGCCATCGAACGGGCCGGTACAAAGTCCGGCAATAAGGGAGCCGATGCGGCGATGGCAGCCGTCGAAATGGTTGATCTGTTCAAAAAGATGAACGTGTAGGCTGATAGATGCCTGTTTTTAGCGGTGAACAGTTTGTCATTCCGAATGTGGAGATAAATCGTGAAAATTCTTTACGGTGTTTAAGGATAAAGATTTTCCGGTTGCTTTGCTCTTCGAATGCATGAGCGGATATAAATCCCGCTCACGCGGGATGAGCGTTAATTTGCCGTGGCTTGCTGCGATATAATAACGTTCATTTCATACCTCGACAGCTTGCTGCGAGGTGTTTGATTGAAACAGCGCCGGAAAAAACCGGCACTTCAGGGATTTGAGGATTAGATGCAGGGCAGGAGAAAGGCGCGCGAAGTTGCCATTCAGGTTCTTTACAGTCTGAATTTTGTCAATCTTAATGTGGAAAAGGCCATAGAGCTTTTCTGGGGGAATTTTATTGCGCCCAGGTCAGCCAAGGAATTTGCGTCCACTTTGATCGAAGGCACCTGGCGTCATCGGGAAGAATTGGACAGTCTGATTGCCGGTTGTTCGGACAACTGGTCTCTAGGGCGTATGTCCAAAGTCGATATCAGTATATTGCGGATGGCCGCGTTTGAATTTCTTTACTGCGACGATATTCCGTCTAAAGTCAGTATCAACGAAGCGGTCGATCTGGGGAAAACATTTGGATCGGAAAATTCCGGTTCTTTTATCAACGGGATCCTTGACGCTCTCAATTTGAAAATCAATAAAAATCATGCAGATAAACCTGTCCACTCATCCGCCCGACCTGCAAAAGCATAAGTGTCTGGTTCTGGGTTGCTTCAGCGATGAAAAACCGCCGCGGGGAGTATGCGGTTTTATAGACTGGCGCTTAAACAGCGTGATTTCAAGGGAGATCAAGCAGGGTCACATCGACGGCGAGTTTCAGGAGAAAGTGATCATGCCCTATCCTGAGCGCATCCATTCGGATTTCCTTTTTCTTTTTGGATTGGGTTGCCTTTCCGATATCTCTTACGATCGAATGTACAATGCGGCTTATGAAATTGCCGGTGCGGTTGACGCGATGAAGCTTCAGGATTTTTCATTTGACCTGCCGGGCGACGGCCGTTCGAGGCTGAATACCGCCGGCATTCTGGAAGCCATGATTACCGGTTTTTTTGATTGTTTGTCGCGGGATATTCGGAAGCTTGATGCCATGAATATCTGCCTGATTACATCATCTGATCGGATCGATGAGATTTCCCGCGGGATTGCTCAATTTAAAAAAAATGTGAAGCATTCCGATATGGTTGATTGCAGCGCCCTGCAGCCGCACTTCACCTGATCGCAATGTTTAAGCCAAACGGCTGAAAATGGTCCCGACCTATACTTGATCTGACAGATACTGTCCAATTTCTTTAGCGGCCTTTTCCTACAAGTAGTTGAAAAAATGAATAGAAGTATTTGATGATAACCGTTTGAAAGAGTTATTATTACAAACAGGAATAATGACGATGCATAGCCATCTAGACAATCAGCAGATAGATCTTTATAGATATCTTTTGACAAATTCATGAGGTTTTAGAATTTCTATGCCCTGGAAACCCGAAACCTTCACAAGATGCTTATCTCCGCTTACGATAAGCTTATTTCCACTCGCTATCGCACAGGCAAGAAATTTATCATCATCAGGGTCACTACAAACTTGCTCCGACAAGTCTTCTGCAACATGTAATTCTGCTTCAATCGTTACCAAATCAAGAATCGGCTGCAACTCAATTGAGGGGAATTTGTCGGCAAATATTTCTCCCACCCTCAAGTATTCTCGAAGAATTTCATGAGAAATGACCAGTTGAATTTTACCATCACGCCATGCATTGAGAATTTGATTTGGTGGACCGCCATAAAATACGCCGGAAATAAAGACATTTGTGTCGAGAATTACTTTCATTTACGCCCTCGGGCCTTTGCAATTACCTCATGAATATCAGATCGTTTCAATCCAGCCTTCTTGGCTTGCTTGCGTGCTTTGGTGATCAATTTATCAAATTCTTTCATAGAGGGTTGCGTGATGGACTTAAATATTACCACATCTCTCTCTCCCACAACGACAAATTGCGAACCAACCTGTAGGTTGAGTTTATTCCGGATGTCCTCCGGG
>JAQVLL010000160.1 GCA_028704195.1 Smithellaceae bacterium | reverse complement strand
GATGACTCATTCGGGACACAAATCAATCCTGAAAGGATGCTGATTCACGAAGATACCGGGCCGCTTTATTCAGCTCTTCAAGCGTATTGATGCCCATCACCTCAACATAGTCCACTGTCAAACAGGCATGAACCTTTCGGCCCTCCCTTCGGCCGATTTCCACGATGTCGGTCAGGTAATACTCTTTCTGCTGATTATCGTTTTTAACCTGCTCCAGGGCTGAAAATAAAAACGGCGTTTCAACACAATAAATACCCGTATTGATTTCCAGTATTTCTTTTTCGGCATCGTTCGCATCACGGTGCTCAACAATTTTCAGGATATCGCCATGATCATCCTTGACGATACGTCCGTATGCGTGGGGACCGGGCGGTTCCGTCGTCAGCACAGTCACGCAGGATTGCGATTCCTGGTGACTGCTGATCAGGCGCCTGATCGTTTGCGGCTTTAAAAGAGGCACATCACCACAGAGGATTACGGTTAATCCCTGGTAATCTTTAAGGACAACGGCGGCCTGCATGACGGCATGGCCTGTGCCAAGCTGCGGCATCTGCTGGACAAAAACCAGATCCGGGTCCGGAAAAGATTCCCTGACTTTGTCCGACTGATGGCCGACAATGACCACTATTTTTTCAGCTTTCGCGTTACGCGCCGCCTCCAGGGAATAACGCAATAACGGTTTGCCTTCCAGAACATGCATGACTTTGGCCATATCCGATTTCATGCGGGTTCCCTTCCCCGCCGCTAAAATAAGTGCGCAGAATTTCGTATCATTCATCAATTGTTTTCACCTCTGGCATTTTGTGTTCGCGGTCTCTCCAGTTGCGGTGGAAAAACGGCCAGAACTTCCCGAATGGATTTTTGATCCGCGTTTTCAACAACGAAAATGATGCCATTGCATTCAATCCTTTCACGTTGCAACGGGATTCTCCCCACCTGGTGTATCAGGAAACCGCCAAGGGTCTCATAATTGCCTTCCGGCAGCCCTGTCAATAAAATTTGATTCAGATCGTCAATTTTCATCCGACCATTGATCAAATACCGCCCCGGCGACATCATTTTATACAGTTTTTCACCTTTGTTGTATTCTTCATCGATGCTTCCGATAATTTCCTCTCCGATGTCCTCCAAGGTGACAATACCTACTGCGCCACCGTATTCGTCAACGACAACCGCCATGTGTTCCCTTCTTCTTTGCATATCCATTAACAGCGGACCCGCCTTTTTCGTCTCGGGAACATAAAAAACATCCGTCCGCATGCAGTCTGTCACCGTGGCCTCATCCAAACCTTCCGACGGTTTTCCCCGCCGTTTGAGCATTAAATCCAAAAGATCAAAATAATTTAGAATTCCGACGATATTGTAAACGGTATCGGAAAAAACGGGAATTCGCATGTATTTCTTTTCCGCGACAACACGAACCGCTTCGTCGATGGTCATGGTTTGAGGCAGCGCCGTAAGCGCTGAAACAGGAACCATGATCTTTTCCGCCGTAAGCCCCGAAAAATCAAAGACACGGCTCACCATTTCTTTTTCTGTTGTCAGAATATCGCTGCCCTGGGTCTTTTCTCCCAAAATATATTTAAGACCTTCTGTCGTAATGTAGGAGGGCGTCTTCTCGTTCGGGTCGAAAGAAATGTTGACGGCGCCTCTGGAGACCGCCGCGATAAAATAAGCCAGCGGATAAAACACAAAGGATGACAGGCGGATAAAGTGGGCCACCCGGATTGCCATCTGCTCGGCATAATGCTGGAAAATGCTGCGGACGACAAGTATGACAAACAAAGCCGGCAGCAGGATCAGAAAAGCAACTTGTTCACCCGTCTTTGCACCGAAATATTTGATCAAAAGCCCTGTGGCCAGGGTGGAGGCGGTGATAATCGCCAGATTTGTTCCGATGAGCGAGGTGGAGATAAACCACTCGGGATGTTCTTTTAACCTGACGGCCTGTGCGGCTGCCGATGACCCCTTGCGCGCGTAGTATTTGATTTTGTTGATGTCAGAAGAAAACAGCGCAACCTCGCCTCCGGAATAGAGGGCCTCCAGGATCAGGCACACAAAGATAACGGCAAGGATCAGATAAACGCTCATGCTTCACCTTCTGTTTCTTTTTGTTGTTCCTTTTCAACCCGGATTTTAAGGATCCGTGTTCTTCCTACACTCTCGATGCGAAAATGATAATTTTCAAAATGGACCATCTCGCCGCGTTCCGGCATCCTGCCGAATAAATGCAGGACAAAACCTCCAATGGTATCAAATTCCTCCAGCGGCAGGGACGCCTGAAACAAATCATTGACCTGTTCCATTGACATGATGCCTGGAACAATCATTGTCTTGCTATCAATAATGTCACACCCGCAGTTCGCTGGCAGATCATCTCCATAGGCCTCCTCAAATAAATGCTCAAGAATATCTTCCAGGGTCACCAGACCGGACACACCCCCATATTCATCCACCACAATGGCAATCTGGGTTGATTTTTCCCGGAAATCATGCAGCAGTCCATTGATGGTTTTCTCCTCAGGCACAAAATAAGGCCGGGCAAGCAGCTTTTCAACAGATGTTGATTCACCTGGACGCAAAGCATCATTCAGCAGGTCGCGGGCAAAGAGGATACCGATGATATCATCACGGTCTTCCCGGTAGACGGGAACCCGCTCATAGCGGCCGTGAACCACCTGCCGGACGATGTCCGACGTTTTCATGTCAAAGGGCAGACAGAACATATCCACACGGGGGATCATGATGTCTGTCACCGGTCTGTCACCCGATTCAAAAATGGTTTTAATGAGTTCTTTCTGTGACTCATCGACCACCCCTTCGCGGCTTCCGGCATCAATGAGGTTTTTGAATTCATCTTCCATCAGGACATCCGAATCTTTTATCCTGCTCTTGTCCAAACGGTTCAATATTAAAGCGGGTGTTTTTTCCAGAGCGGCAACAACCGGATATTCCAGTCGGGAAATGATCAGCAAAAGCGGCGAAACCGCCGAAGAAATCCTCATGGGATAAGTAACGCCAAATGTTTTGGGAATGGCTTCACCGGCAATAAAAAGAACAATGGAGGTCGCCACAATGGAAATCCACTGTCCTTTTGAGCCGAACAAACTGATGAATAAAGCCGCTGCGAGGATGGAAATGCTGATATTCACGGCTTCATTGCCGGTCACAATGGTAATGAGCAGGCGGCGTGGATTATCCAGCAGTTTCACCACGGAATCCAGAAAGGGATAATTGTCCGACTTCATCTTGTGCAGATGGAGATCAGTTAGCGAAAGCAGTGCCGCCTCCGCCGATGAAAAAAAGCCGGACAACAAAAAAAGAAGAAACAGTATGACAATATCAGAACTCAAAGCCAATGATTATTTCAACCTCACTGCTGTTGACGATGGCTTTTAATGTATCAGATTACTTGTAAAAAAACAAAGAAACGGTTGCAAAACACCCGCACGACCTTCTGCGCCGCCTCAAGGGCTCCTCAGGCCATGATCCGGTCAGATAGTACGGCACCCCCGTTTTCCGCTCTTTTCTCTTCATCTTAAATTTCTATGCTATTCTACAGTGGCATGTTATTATGTTTTTTATCCAGTCGCGCTTCTTTTTTATTCGTCAGGGCATCCAGTACGGCAATGATTCGCTTTCGGGTTTCCCGCGGGAGGATGATTTCTTCGATAGCTCCCAGCGACGCCGCAAAATAAGGGTTATTGAATTTTTCTTCATAGCCCGCGATCAATTCGGCCCTCCTGGCCGCCGGATCCTCAGCCGCTTTAATTTCGGTCCGGTAAATAATGTTGCATGCCCCTTCCGCGCCCATTACGGCGATTTCCGCCGTCGGCCACGCCATGACATAATCCGCCCCCAGCTGCTTGCAGCACATGCCGATATATGATCCGCCGTAATCTTTACGGGTCACAACGGTAATTTTCGGCACGGTCGCTTCCGAATAAGCGTGCAGCAGTTTCGCTCCGTGGCGGATGATGCCCGCCCACTCCTGATCCGTGCCGGGCATGTAGCCGGGAACATCGGCAAAGGTCAGAAGCGGTATGTTGAAGGCGTCGCAAAAACGAATGAAGCGCGACGCCTTGTCCGACGCATTGACATTGAGCACACCCGCGTAAAACATGGGATTGTTGGCAATGACTCCGACAGGTCTGCCCATTATGCGAATGATGGCAACAATGATGTTTTGCGCCCAGTGTTCATGCAATTCAAATATTTCACCATTGTCGGCCACAGCTTTGATGATGCTTTTCATGTTGTACGCACGTACTGCCTTGTCCGGAATGGCTTTATCCAGTTCAGGACATACACGGTCGGCACTGTCAGTTGTCGTCGCAACAGGCAGCGGCGAATTGCAGCTGTCGGGAAGATAAGACAGGAGCTTTTTGATCTTGTCGATGCAATCCTTGTCATTTTCCGTGACAACGTGGCAGACACCACTTTTGGAGGCGTGCGCCATAGCTCCGCCAAGGTCTTCCTGGGTGACTTCCTCGCCGATCACTGCCTTGATGACTTCCGGGCCGGTAATGTACATGTAGGACGTGTTTTTCACCATAAAAATCCAGTCCGTGAGCGCCGGAGAATAAACCGCCCCGCCCGCCGTCGGCCCCATGATGGCCGTAATCTGGGGAATGTAGCCGGAGGCGATGCTGTTGCGGTAAAAGATTCCGCCGTAACCCTCCAGAGAGGGAACGCCTTCCTGAATTCTCGCACCTCCCGAATCATTGATCGCGATAAACGGCTTTTGCGCGGTAATGGCCATGTCCATGACCTTCCAGATCTTTTTCGCATGCATTTCACCCAGTGTGCCTCCGGCGCTTGTGAAATCCTGGGCTGCGGCAAATACCGTGCGGCCATTGACTTTTCCAAAGCCGGTAATGACGCCATCGGCCGGGATTTCTTTTTTATCCATACCGAAAAGGGTTGAGTGGTGCTTCACAAAAAGCTGAACTTCCTGAAAGGTCCCTTCATCAAATAGATGATTCAGCCGCTCACGGGCCGTCATCTTGCCACCGTCATGTTGTTTCTTGACTGCCTTCTCGCCGCCCATGCGCATCAGTGCCTGAACTTTTTCTTCAAATATTTTGATTTTCCCCTGGGTTGTCGTCGGATTGAAATCATCACTCATAAAGATTCTCCTTTATATGCCGAGTTTTTGTCTTGACCCTCTATGCGGTGTAAGTTACTATCACACATGGTTCAGGTGTGCGGCCTTTGCGCAAATTATTAATCTGTCTTTCCTGAATCATTGCCGCGATTACACCGGTCATTCTGGAATCCGGAGCATGATGAATAACCGGTTTCCATCCTTCGCGCGAATGACAGATTGACAGACGTTTAA
>JAQVLL010000159.1 GCA_028704195.1 Smithellaceae bacterium | reverse complement strand
CTGGGAGGATGTCCAAGCTGCCGAAAAACTTGATGTTAACTACATTGGGGTGAGTCCCGTCTTTGTCACACCGACCAAGACAGATACGAAAGAACCCTGGGGACTTGCGGGATTGAACAAAATCAAGACGTTCAGTCGGCATCCCCTGGTGGCCATTGGTGGGATCAATGCATCCAATGCGCAGGCCGTTGCAGAAGCGGGCGCCGACTGTCTGGCGGTTGTTTCGGCAATCTGTTCAGCCGATGATCCCGCAGCAGCAGCCTCAAAACTCAAAAATATCATGGATGACATGATGAAATATCATGGGTAAACCGGGTTGTGGGTAGGCGATATTTTTCTGGTGATCAGCGTTCAGGGGATTGCCCGACTTTTGTCTGGATCGTTATAAGGGCTCTGGCCGCCGCGGCTTTTACTCTTTCCGGGTAGGAGCGAAGGCCGAGGAATGATTTTGTTGCGGTTATATCGGACAGAAGATCGATAGCGTCCGGCGATCCGATCGCTCCCAGCGCCGAACAGATTTTTTCTTCCAGTGTGGTTCTGGCCGCCGATGCGATCAAGGGTTTGTCCCTGAGCAGATCCATTAGAAACGGAACCGCGTCGGCGGCTTTGGATTGACCCAATACCTCTATAATACCGGGTTTGAATTCCTCTTCGACAAGCGGATATGCCTCCATCAATATTTTTCCTCTTTGATCCCCGCCCACCCGATAAATGCTTTTAAGCGCTTCGTTACGGAGCTTCTCGTTTCTGCGATAGAGCAGCGGGACCAGCGCACGGGTGCTTTGGGCATTGCCGATTTGTCCAAGCAGGTAAGCAATGTTCCGCAGGTAAAACCAGGGTTCCTCTTTTTTGATTCGGCCGGTGATCAGCGGCAAAGCTTTTTCCCCGGTCGTTGAGATCAGGTGCATGATCTGAACGCGTTCATTGCTGTCTGTCGTTGTGCGAAGCTGGTCAAGCAGATCTTCAATGGCGGTGTTGCCGAGCGAGGTAAATACCCGGCCCGCATTTTCCCGTCTTTGTTGATCCGGTGATTCAATTTCCTGAAGCAGGATGCTGATGTTTTCTGGGCAGGCCAGCTGATCGATGATTCTAACGGATTCGTTTTTGATGTCGTCCGGTTTTTCGGCGGCATCGCCGGCGACGGCATTAAACGCATCCAGATACTTCAATGCATACGAAAACTGTCTTTTGCCGATATGATCTTTTGTTGTGTCACTCAAAATGACGCAGATTCTTTGATATCCAAGCGAGAAGACCGTTTCGTTGGTCAGCCAGGGAATGATTTGGCCGGATAGTTTTTCAACGACTTCATTTTTGCGTTCATCGGGAAGATTTTCAATAATATCGGCCAGACTTTTTGCTGCGATTAAGCGAACTTCCGTGCTTTCGCTGTAAAGGTTGTCGATCAAACGCTCGAGCATATTTTCTATGGTTTCCTGCTCTTTTTGCGCGGCCAGCTGATCGATAATCTTTGGCAGTAAGGCCATTAAGCCCTCATCCAACAGGGTTCTCTGATCCTGTAGGCGCCGGCTGAATTTCTCTGCGACCTGCAGAAGTTTGCTTTTGGAGTCGCCGGATGCTTCCTTGGCCCCCGGATTGTCCGGGTCATTGCCGAAGCCCTCGCTTGCATTGGTTCCCATCACTTCAGCCAGCAAATATTGCAGAAGAAAGCCGCCCAACAGATGTTCCGTGTTCTGTTTGGTCAGTTGTTCGGCCAATGCCGGGTCGGATGCAATCAGAGCCTGTCCGACGCTATGCGAAAGAAGATCTCTCTTCTCATCGCTTAAGTTACCGGAAGCCTTATCCAGAAGGGACAACATGTGATTCAGGCTCTCTGAAAGCTGCACGCCGGTCAATGTCTCTTTCTGAGCCATGATTTTCGACAATCCGGTATTGAAGGCTTTTGACAGGGCCTCCGGGTCTTTGGCCATTTCGGCGAATTGCGGAGAATCCGGATCCATCTCCGGATGCATCATGTTAAAAAATTTTTTGATTTGATCGTCGGTAATATCAAGACCGGCAACGAACTGATGATCCTTGTCAATAGCTACATAGAGTTTCTCATCGAGAACAACATGAACAATGTTTTGATCGGTTAAAAGTTTGTTGATGCCACCGTTTTCCTGAATGCTTTCCGGTGTCCGGGAGAACAGCTCTATAAAACGGAAGAGTTCTTCTTTTTCCAGCCCCTTGGTGAACGTAATGCTCTTGAGTCCTAACCCGATCAGAAGATTCAGCAATGAAACCGTATGAGGCCGTTCCTGATCTTTCGGACTCAAAGGCCGGCCGTCAATCAGCAGAGCCTTTTCCGATTCGGAAAAGGAAATTTGTTCTTCCTTAAGCAGCAGATCCAACAGGGACAGGTAAAGTTTTTCAATGACGCTTGAAACGGACGCACTTGCCGGTGGGTACAGACGGACGTTTTTGATGGCTGTGTTGAAGATAACCAAAACATCGAGCGCTTGATCTGTTTTTTTTGAGCCTGTCATCACCATCACTTCAATAATTTTTATTTTGGTGGATGATGCGATCTGAAAATATTACTCAATCCTTTTCATGATATACGTATACTTTATGCATAATGGCAGGAGAAGTCAAGGAGATTATCCATACTGCAGGTCATGAAAAATCCAGATGATTACGATTGACTTTGCTTATTTATCCTGTTAAAAAATATAAATACTTATTGATCTCCGACGGATGGCCCATGGATACACTCAACGGCTTAAAAAAAATTCACAAACGGATATTGATTGTCGATGACGATGAGGCAATCCTGGATGTGCTGGGCCAGTACATGAAAATCATCGGGCTGGATGCTGTCGGCGCTTCCAGCGGGGAAGAAGCGTTGTCGCTATTCCAGAAAGATCATTTTGATATCGTCGTATCGGACATCAAAATGGCCAACATGGATGGACTGACCCTTCTGGGAGAGGTGAAACGCATCGACCCGGAAATTCTTTTTTTCATCATTACAGGCTATCCCTCCATCGAAACGGTTCTGGAAGCCATGAAAAAGGGCGCAAAGGACTACCTGGTTAAACCATTTCAGTTTGATGAAATCAAGATGAAGATCGAACGCGCTCTGGTGGAAAAAGACATGAACAGACAGTTGAAAAGCAACAGAGGCTTGATCTGGTCGCTGATTATTTCCATACCTTTGTGGCTGATTCTGGGAATCATTCTGGCAAAATTGTTGAGTCGTTAAAATAATTTCTTGACAAGCTGTTATCTCTCATTTATATAAACAAAAAATTACAATAGACAGGTTTTTCAAATGAACAGACAGAACAACGCAAACAGCAATCTTTTCGGCTTTTGGTTTTATTACTATTATGCGTCGGTCTGCCTGTCGCTGAGGAGGACTTGGTAAGGTAACTTAAACCAACAACAGCCATGGGTAGACCGAAAGGAAGCCGCCCATGGCTTTTTTGTTTTTAAGGTCATGGCGGCAAAGTCATGGCCTTTTTTTATTCGAGGAGGAATTTATGATTATTGTTATGAAAAGTCATGCAACGGCAAAACAGATTGAGGATGTGGTACAATGGATTGAATCCGTAGGATACAAAGCGCATCCATCCAGCGGTGTGGAACGCACCATTATCGGGGCGGTCGGCGACAACCGGGACAAGGCGGTTCTCAAATATGCGGAGTCGCTGCCGGGCGTGGAAAAGACCATGCCGATTCTCAAACCCTACAAGCTGGCCAGTCGCGAATCCCATGAAGGAGATACCGTTGTCAATGTCGGTTCCATCGGGATCGGCGGACCGGAATTTGTCGTGATGGCCGGGCCGTGCGCCATTGAAAGCGAAGAACAATTGCTGGAGAGCGCCTATGTCGTCAAAAAAGGAGGTGGGCAGATTTTAAGGGGCGGTGCTTTCAAGCCGCGAACATCACCATACAGTTTTCAGGGCATGGAAGAGGAAGGCCTCAAGGTCCTGGATGCCGTCAGCCGGAAAACCGGCTTGCCAACCGTGACCGAAGTGGTCAATCCGGTGGATGTTGATCTGGTGGAATCCTATGCCGATATGCTGCAAATCGGCGCACGAAACGTTCAGAATTTTGCCCTGCTGAAAAAAGTCGGCCATGCACGCAAACCCGTGCTGCTCAAACGGGGTATGATGACAACCATTGAAGAATTATTGATGTCGGCGGAATACATTCTTTCCTCCGGTAATCCCAACGTCATCCTTTGTGAACGCGGTATCCGTACCTTTGAAACCAGCACCCGCAATACGCTTGATATCAGTGCCGTGCCGGTGCTGAAAAGCCTGACCCATTTGCCTGTGGTAATCGATCCCAGTCACGCGGCCGGTAACTGGAAGTATGTCATTCCCCTTTCCCGCGCCGCTGTGGCCGTGGGGGCCGACGGCATTATCGTGGAGGTGCATCCAGAACCGGAAAAAGCGGTTTCCGACGGCGCGCAGTCTCTCAAACCGGAGAAGTTCTATCAACTGATGGACGATATTCGTGTGCTTGCCAAAGCGATGCGCAACTGAATGAGGGAACGTGTATGAGAACCTTGAAAGTTAATCTTGATAAAAAAACATTATCTTCTTACGAAATACGCATGGGTAAAGGCATTCTTGACCGTGTGATGCTTCTCATTGCAAAAAACCACAGGGCCGCCCGCTATGTGATTGTCACGGACAGTAATGTTAACAGGCTTTACGGGAAGAGCGTACAAGATGGCATGGAACGGGCGGGGTTGAAGGCATCTGTCATTGAAATTACAGCGGGTGAGTCTTCCAAAAATATTTCCGTAGTGATGGATGTTGCCGGAAGGATGTTAGCCCAAGGCGCCGATCGGGAAACGATGCTTGTTGCTCTGGGTGGCGGAGTGGTGGGAGATTTGACCGGCTTCATTGCGTCGGTTTACATGCGTTCGGTGCCGTACGTTCAAATTCCGACAACGCTGATCGGGCAGCTGGACAGTGCAATTGGAGGAAAAACCGCTGTGGATCTTCCGCAGGGAAAGAATCTGCTTGGGACATTTTATCAGCCGCGCGCGGTGTTTGCAGATGTGAACTTTCTTGACTCGCTGCCGGATCGGGAGTTTCGCAATGGTCTGGCGGAAATGATAAAATACGGCATTATTGAAGATGAAAATTTGTTCAGGCGGCTGGAAGAGGACATGGATGCCGTCATAAGCAGGGACTCGGTGCTGCTTATGAAAATGATTGAAACCTGCTGCCGCATTAAAAAGTCAATTGTGGAAATTGATGAATGCGAGCACGGACTGAGACGAATTTTAAATTTCGGTCATACGCTGGGGCACGCCCTGGAAGCTGCTTCGGAATATAAGCTGTCACATGGTGAAGGTGTGGCGCTGGGCATGATTGCCGCCGCCCGTCTTTCCACCAGGATGAATTATCTTCCGGTTGATGAA
>JAQVLL010000158.1 GCA_028704195.1 Smithellaceae bacterium | reverse complement strand
CATGTGCTGGAAGGACGATCATGAAGAAAAATATAAGATTTTTGAATGTGGTGAGCATTGCCGTAACGGTTCTATTTCTTTTTACAGGGTGCGCCACCGCACCTCTCGGGCCGACAATTCAGGTAATGCCCGCTCCCGGAAAACCATTTGCGACATTCCAGGCAGAATCGGAAGAGTGCCAGGCGTGGGCGTTTCAGCAAATGGGCGGTCAGGAAGCCGTGGACAGAGTCAACGCTAATGCCGTTTTGTACGGTGTTATTGGAGGCGCGATAGGGGCCGGCATCGGCGCCCTCTCCGGAGCGTCATGGGGATATGGGCCGAGAAGCAGAAGAAGGTACGCGGCAAGTGGAGCCGCAATGGGTGCAGGAATCGGAACGGCAGCAGGCGCCGCACAGGGGGCCGCTGCTTCAGCTCACTCCAGCCAGCAGCTGCAAATGATTTATGACGATGCTTACGTACAGTGCATGTACTCGAAAGGGAATCAGGTGCCCGGTCAGGCGCCGGAGTATGATCGGGAAAATCAGCATCAGGAATATTATGAATATGATGATTGATGCGGCCGCCTCGACCGCACAAAGTTGAGCGTAAACGGTTCGGAATCAATCATTGTTTTATCGCAGAAGACTGACACAAATCGCAGTAAACGATTATTTTGTTTTGTTGTATTTGTTAATTTCCGATATAAGCGCGCTTCGGTCAAAATAGACTTCATTGCGCTCGATTTTTCCCTGACTGTCGAATTGCACAAAGCAGACACCGATGCACTCCATGACTTTTTTGCCAACAGGGATTCTGGCCAGCCATTTGTTCAGAAACCCATCTTCCATGGGAATCGGTTCGATCTGCGTCCATATCCAATCCGGGTTTTGGGAAAGCAGCTTTTCGAAATACAAAAGAAGTTCTGTTTTCCCTCTCACGCCGGAAGGGATTGCCGGATCAAGGTAAAAACAATCATCTGAATAAAAATCGGCCAGTTTTTCGGGATTGTTCCCGGTCCAGGCAGGCAGCCACCTTGATGCGAATTCTTTTGCTTGCTCTTTGTCCATTTTTCTTCTTTGAGTAAATCTTTACAAAAAAAATTAACCTTGTTTTGACCAAAAACACAGGGGCGGCATAAACCCGCCCCTCTAATATCCTAACCGCCTACAGTCTAATAGCCTTCTTATCGTTGCCCCAGCAGTTTCCGCGCCACGACCACGCGCTGGATTTCGTTGGTGCCTTCGTAGATCTGGCATATCTTGGCGTCGCGCATGTGGCGTTCCGCCGGATATTCCTTCACATAACCGTAGCCGCCGAAAATCTGTACACATTCAATGGCCGCGTTCATGGCGACGTCCGAGGCATAGTATTTGGACATGGCCGATTCCTTTTCGAAATCCATGCCGTGATCCTCCAGCCAGGCCGCGCGCAAAAGCAGCAGTTCCGCCGCGTCCAGTTGAGTGGCCATATCCGCCAATTTGAACTGAATCACCTGATTGGAGGCGATGGGCTTTCCGAACTGAATGCGTTCCTTGGCATAGGCGGTTGCGTCTTCCAGACAGGCGCGGCCAATGCCGCAGGCCTGAGCGCCGATACCGATACGACCCGCGTTGAGCCCCGCCATCATCTGCTGGAACCCCTGTCCCGGCTTGCCCAGCAGATTGGCCGCCGGAACTTCAGCGTCCTCAAAAACCAGTTCCGATGTTCCGGAAGCCAGGATACCCAGTTTTTCTTCAATTTTACCCACTTTGAAACCCGGAGTCTCCTTTAAATCCACAATCAGATTGATGACACCCTTGTACCCCAGGGACAGGTCCGTTGTTGCCGCCAGAACACAGTAGCGCGCAACAGGTCCGTTGGTGATGAAAACCTTTGTTCCGTTGACAATGTATTTATCACCCTTGAGTTCAGCCTTGCAGCGAAGAGCGGCGGCATCGGAACCCGCGCCCGCTTCAGTCAAACCATAGCATCCCTCAACCTTGCCACCGGCAACCGGTGCAAGAAATTTCAGTTTCTGCTCATGCGTCCCGAATGTTTTGACCGGATGGCCGTAGAGCGTGTTATTGACGGACACGATAACGCCGCAGCTCGCGCAGGCTTTGGATATTTCGATCATGGCCATCACATAGGTCACGTTGTCCATGCCCGCTCCGCCGTATTCCGTGGGAACGGATACGCCCATGATGCCCATTTCGCCGAGTTTCCGGCATATTTCTTCGGGATGGCGGTGCGTTTCATCAAGCTCTGCAGCTATCGGTTTGATTTCGGTCTCGGCAAATTTCCGGACCATGTCTCTTACCATTGATTGTTCTTCTGTGGGTGCAAAATTCATTGATTATCTCCTCCTGATATTTTCAACGTCGTATTACGCCGCTTCGTTGTTTGAAACAGTCTGTTTCCACTCCGTTAAAAGCATATCTTTCTGTGGAAACACAAGAAAATTCTTTTCTCTTATTTTCCCTGAAAAACGGCCGCCCTTCGTTCAATAAATGACAGCAGGCCTTCCTTCATATCTTCGCTTTTCATGATCCGGGCCACATCCTGAAAGATATCCTGCCTGGCCGCCTTTTCTCCCTGCAGTTCCGCTGTGCGGCTGTTTTTCAGGATATTGCGGACTCCCAGCGGTGCGGCCGTTGCCACACGACGGGCCAATTCCAGCGCCTTTTCCAGCTGTTTGCCCGGCGCGGTCACATACTGAACCAGACCCGTCCGGTAAGCCTCTTCGGCGGTCCACTCATCGCCGGTTAAAAGATAGCGCATCGCGTTGGCCCGGCCCATTTCTTTGGGCAGCCTCAGCGTTGCCCCGCCGCACGGGAAAAACCCCCGGCGCACTTCCAGCATGCCAAACCGCGTATCGGATGCCGCCACGCGGATGTCCGCGTTGAGCATCGTCTCAACACCCCATGTAAAGCAATATCCCTGCACGGCAAATATGATCGGTTTGCGACATCGGACATCGCTCATCATGTAAAAGGGATCAATTTCATTTTTTGGGGCCAGCGGAAATCCCACGCCTCCGGTAAAAACATCCGACCAGTCGGTCAGTTCAAGCCCCGATGTGAAATGAGGACCATTGGCGTAAACAACACCCACCCGGTAATGATCGTCCTGGTCCAGTTTATAATACGCCTGCGCCATTTGTGAGTACATTTCCCGGGTCATGGCGTTGTATTTTTTCGGCCGGTCGACCTCAATAAGCATAATGTGTTCTTCAGTTTTGATGTTGATCGTCATATATTTTCCTCTTCTGGTATTTTGACTGACCGGGAGTATAAGGAAAGGAACCGCACATGTCAACGCAATAATCAAAGACTTCGTCCTTTTCCTTCTTGACAAACCCGCATATAGTTGTATTATACAACCATGAAGAAGAATGCTTACAATCATGAGCGGTTTATGAATCTGCTGGTGGGGATTTCCCAGGCAACACGCTGCTGCCGGCAGGATATGGCCTTTTGCGAAGGGGTTACCTTTCAGCAGTTTGTCATTCTGGATGCTCTAGCAAAAAACAACGAACTGAACATTTCAGATCTGCACGGGATTCTTTCTGTGAAAAAAAGCACGACTACCCGTCTTGTTAACCCTCTGATTCAAAAAGGTCTTGTAACACGCGAGAAGTCCCGCCTTGATTCCAGGTCATTTGTGCTTAGCCTGACGAAAGAAGGTAAGAATGTTCAGCATAGCGTTCGGTGCTGTCTTGCAGATTTCCTGAACAGTATTGAATTAAATCTCCCCGCTGGAAAGAAGGACAATGTTTTACAGGCTGTGCAGATTTTTATCGACGCCATAAAAAATGCGTCGGGTGTCTGCAATTGCTGTAGATGATACCAGGGATAAAATATGGAAGGAAACGCAAAGAGCATTTAACCGGGCGGAAAATTTGCATTGCCTGTTTTTCAGGACAATACCGCCTGTTGCTGTGGTGATTTGGCCGACACAGAAGATTCCCCTTCGATCCCCCGCCATGATCAGGCTTTTGTTTCGGGATCCATATCCACGCCTGCGGGAAATATCCCCCGGGCATCTTCCATGTTGACCCGGCAGGACCGATGGGGAACCATCAGGGCCCGCTTCGGTGCAGGACGAAAGAATTACGCAATTGATCCCGGCCTTTACGCGCTGGGAAAACAGGACGATCAATCTCCTGTTCTGGTTACCACCAATTACAAGATGAGCTTTGATTATCTGCGTCAGTCAATGCCGAACAGGAACGCCTGGCTCCTTGTGCTGGACACCGGGGGAATCAACGTCTGGTGCGCTGCGGGAAAAGGGACATTTGGCACACAGGAACTCATTGACAGAATAGAGACCAGCGGCCTTAAAAACGTCGTCAGCCACCGAACCCTCATCCTTCCTCAACTGGGCGCGCCCGGCGTCGCCGCTCACCTTGTCAGGCAGGCATCCGGATTCAGGGTTCACTACGGACCGGTCCGAGCCGAAGACCTGCCCGTTTATCTTGATTCCGGCTTCAAGGCCACAAAAGAAATGAGAATGATGGCCTTCCCGTTGAAAGAAAGGGCCGTATTGATTCCCATCGAATTGCTGGCAGTGGGCAAACCTTTTTTCATTGCTGCTATAATTATCTTCCTTTTATCCGGCAGTTTGGGACCGTCCGGATTCCTGAAAAATATTCTTTATGAAGGCATGTTTGCCCTCGGGGCGCTTTTTTCAGCCGTCGCGGCCGGAACCATTTTGCTTCCACTGTTTCTGCCGTATCTGCCGGGCCGGGCCTTCTGTGTGAAGGGACTGTTTATCGGACTGTTCATTGCCTTGGGACTGATCTATATGCGCGGAATGAATCTTCAGATTTGGACGGAACGCGCGCAGGCACTGGCGTGGCTATTGATCATTCCCGCCGTATCGGCGTATCTGGCCATGAATTTCACCGGCTGCTCGACTTACACATCCTTGTCCGGCGTTAAAAAGGAAAGGCGGTTTGCCCTGCCTCTGGAGATTACTGCGGGAAGTATCGGGATTGCCGCATGGATAACATCTGTGTTTCTTGCGTAGGAGGGCCGATGGGACGAATGCTTTATCTGAAAGATGTTACGACGCTGGAACTGGATGAACAAAAATGCACCGGTTGCGGCATGTGCCTGAATGTCTGCCCGCACAACGTATTTAAAATGGACGGGAAAGCCGCAATGATTGTTGATCGTGATGCCTGCATGGAATGCGGTGCCTGCAGCAAAAATTGTCCGGCGGGGGCTCTTCAGGTTCAATCCGGTGTCGGCTGCGCTTCCGCAGTCATTAACGGAATGCTGGGACGAAACGGCGGCGAATGCTGCTGTGGGCCTCAAACGGATGGAGCCGGTTCTGTAAAAAACGGCCCGTCATGCTGCTGCTGATCTTGCCAGGAAACCTTGGCCTGCCCAAGCAATCGGAATCATTTACGTTACTTTTAGACTATTGACTTTGACCATACTTTCCTGT
>JAQVLL010000157.1 GCA_028704195.1 Smithellaceae bacterium | reverse complement strand
GATCCACCCGGCCGAAGGAAACACCCGCGCCGGGATAATTTTCGTCCGTCATGACCAGCATGTGGTTGATCCAGAGCGCCTGCAGAGCCTCCCAGAACGTTGTTGCCGGTTCCCATGGAACGCGGCTCAGGTTGGCCGCCATGGCCCGCAACTCCGATCTGCGCTGTCCGTCCGTCTCACGTTGCGCGAGGTTTTCGCACAATGTTTTGTATCGTGAGGCCAGATCGCGCGCCATGGTCGATGCGGTGATCATGGCCCTGAGCTGGGCGCCCTTCGGGCCGGTGCGCTCATTTTTATCAAGCGCGTTGTAGAAAGACATTAGCTCCGCATGAATGCCCTTCCAGCCGAGTTTCAGCGCGCGCTCGTGTCCGGGAATCAGATGGCCGCTTGTGGCGCCGGCATTTCCGTATCCGTGGTCATGAAACCATTTCATTTTTGCTCTTGCGCCGTTTTTGCCTTTTACCAGCTTCTGCCAGGCCTTGCTTTCCTCTTCGGTAAAGCACATGGAGGTCTGGATATTGAAGCGGGCACCGGCCAGCAGGTCGCCGGGTAGCATTTCCTGGGGTACATAGTTGACGATCACTTCCCGCACAAACCACGCGCGCCTTTCCACGGGCGGCCAGCGCCAGAAGTCCGGATGAAGCTCGACAGGCCGCGCGGCCTGACGGTAAGATGCTCCCAGTGTACCCAGCAGGGTGTAAGTTTCCGGCACAATATAGAAAGTCATTTCATTGTAGAGGACGTCCCAGGGAGTTCCGGTTGTCCAGCAGGTGAATTCATTGTTCCATGCCCGTTCAGTTCCCCGGAAGTAATAATCCCTCAGCCACTGGATGCGGCGGGACAATCCTACGGGTTCTTTGAGCTTATGTGAGGATGATAAAACAGTTTCCATGCAGACCTCCTTTGAAACAAGATAAAGCAAACATCGTTACGTTTCCCGATCAATCATTGCGCGGAGATGCGTTTCTCCGTGACGCAGCAGTTCTTTCATAATGGCTACCGCTTTTTTCCCGTCCCCCGATTCAATCGCCCTGGCCGTGTTACGGTGGTATTTGTGGACGGCGGCGGTAACCCGCGGATCATGAAAAAACTGACTGGAAAGATTTGTGTAAACCGGCCGGAAAGAATTTAGCAGGAGCGGATAAACCACGTTGCCCGACGCCATGGCGATGAGAAGGTGAAATTCAAAATCCAGGTTTGTAATTTTTTGAATCTCCCGGCTGCCGGCGGATTCTTCATTATGGATAATGTCGTAAAGTTCGCGAATCTGTTCTTCCGTTCGGTTTTGAGCCGCAAGCCTCGCGAACGCCGGTTCCAGATGCATTCTCATTTCCAGCAGGCTTTCCAGAAGGTCAGGCTCCAGTTTTCCTTTTTGATACTGGATCAGCGACGCCAGCAGGGAAATGGATCCCTCCTTCCGGTAATCATTGACGGTGGCGCCGATGCGCGGCTTGAGTGAAACCAGCCCTCGTGACGCGAGTTCAACAAGGCCTTCATGCACCACCGGGCGGCTTACACACAGCTGTAGGGCCAGTTCCCGTTCCGATGGAAGCTTCTGCCCTATTTTTATTTTTCCCGAAAGGATCAGTTCTTCAAATCGAAGAACAAAAACGTCTTTGAGGCTGTCGGTCCGGAGGGGCTCGGTCAGTTGTTCAAACATTTTTTCTCCTTTTTCTCTTGTGGCTGGTGGTATTACCAGATGAAGAATAATGGTTTGCAGGGACTTTGTCAAGATAAAAATACGTTCGTTGAATGTGGAGCCGGATAGCAGGAACAATGACTGCATCGCCGTCTGACACGGGGCGCCGTTTTTCGGGAAAATTGTCTGAGAGATTGTTTTGTATTTGTCTTTCCCGTGTTGCCATGATGTCGCCTTTCAGCAGCTGTGCTCTATGTTTATGGATGACGCAGCTTGATATATTTATGAAAACACGTTATAAGAATAACAAATGATGAACCATTCCTGAAATCAATAAGGTACGAATATGACTTCGAAAGAACCGGAAAAATGGCTGAAGGTTGAAATAAGGGCGTCTGTGGATCTGATTGACGCCGTGAGTAACTTTTTGGATGAAGCGGGCGCACAGGGTGTCTTTTCGGAATCATTGCTGCCACCGGGAGCCGATGACTTTCCGGAGTCTGAAGGTTTTGAAGTCATTAACGCATTTTTCCCCGTGGATATCCGCAGCGAAAAACGGATTTATACCATACGCAAATATTTAAAGAGTCTCGAGGAAATATTCCCTGAAGTCACTCCATCCTCGCTTGAAACAGAGATCATTGCCGATCCGGACTGGGGAGAGCAATGGAAAAAGTATTTCAAGCCGATTCGCGTCTGCAAAAATATTGTTGTCAAACCGACCTGGGAGAGATATGCCCCGGAAAGTCGTGATATTGTTGTTGAAATTGATCCGGGAATGGCTTTTGGCACCGGTCAGCACGCTTCGACGCGGATGTGCATGGAAGCGATTGAAGATATCATTATGAAAGATCGATCCATCACGGATTGGAAAGTTCTTGATGTCGGCTGCGGCACTGGAATCCTTGGGATTACTGCAGCCAAGATGGGCGCTCAGGATGTGGTTTGCGTGGACAACGATCCCAAGGCGACTGAGATTGCGGCCGAGAATGCCGTCATCAATTCTGTTGCTGACCGTCTGCACATTCTGAAGGAAGATGCCATGCGCATCAAAGAGCCGCGCAATCTGATCATCGCAAACCTGACGGCAAAATTGCTGTTGAAGATGCGCTCACATCTGGTCAGGCTCCTGATGCCCGGCGGCTACATCATTATTTCCGGAATCATAGAATCCGATATTCCCGCGATTGAAGAGCATTTTATTGTTGAACCACTCGTACTGCAGAATAAACGCACCGAAAAGGAATGGGTCTGTTACGTTTTCAGGAATCATTCAGCGGACGGAAAGTCCTGATGGTGTCCGGATGTTATAATCTTCAGAGGAACATTTGGCTTTGACCTTACCCCGAATATACAGTTCAGAAACACTCCGGGACGCTTCAACCTGTCAGTTGGGTAAGGATAATCTCCGGTATTTAAAAACGGTGCTCCGTCTCAGGCCGGGCGACAGGATCATTGTCTTTGACGGTTATGGACATGAATTTGAAGCGTGCATTGACAGCTTTGGAGCCTCCGATGTGTCTTTGAGTCTGGGAAAGCAATTTCCCGAGACGAAGAGAAAAATCAGTGTCATCCTGGCCCAGGCGATTCCGAAAGCCGGGAAAATGGATTTGATTGTTAAAACCGCCGCTGAGCTGGGCGCGGATGTTATTGTCCCTTTTATCTGTGCCCGATCGGTAAGCCGCATCGAAGGGGAAAAAGCGTCGATGAAAGTCACCCGCTGGCAGAAGATTGTCCGTGAAGCGGCCCGCTGTGCGCGCAGCAACCGGGTAACCGCCGTCGATGCGGTGTTGTCTTTTGACGATATGCTCTGCCGGACAGTACCCGACGACCGGAAACTGATTTTCTGGGAAGAAGAAGATCAGCTAAGTATCAGGGATGCACTGAATGAGAAACGGTTTGAAGGTGCCGTCCGCTATTTCATTATTGTGGGTCCCGAAGGCGGTCTGTCGCGAGATGAAGTAAACCTGGCCAAAGAGGCAGGTTTTGTTTCAGTGAGCCTCGGCAGGCAGATTTTAAAAGTGGAGACAGCCGCTGCGGCCATTTTGTCCATTATCCAGTATGAAAAAGGCATCTTCAGCCGGGTGGGGGAGGAAGGAAAATGACAACATACCCGTATGCGGGGTTCTGGCGGCGTTTTGTCGCCTATACGATCGATGGTTTCATCATCTTTGTGGTTTTTTTAATTCTGATGATTGTGGCCGGCATTGCCTATTTTGCCGGAGCGGTCTCCAATGACAGTCAGATTTTGATCGACGAACTGAACCATCCTGAACGTCTTGGCCCAATGGGGATGGTCATCCTGTCATCCTACACTTTTTTGTTTATGGCTTATTTTACATTTTTTCATGGACTGAACGGACGGACGCCCGGCAAAAAACTGCTGGTCCTGCAGGTCGTGCACACCGACGGCAGCCCGATCTCTTTCGGTACCGCTTTCTTAAGATCGGTGGGCTATCTGGTTTCCAGTTTATTGTTTACAATACCTCTCGGTTATATCTGGGCGGCCTTTGATAAAAAAAAGCAGGCCTGGCATGATAAAATTGCAGGTACGGTCGTAATTATCCGCGAACCGCGGGGAAATTCGGATGGAATTTCCATTCCAGATGCCGGCCAGCCGACGCAGGAGCCCGTTCCCTTAAGTGGCAGGTCAGGTAACACTGGACAGACGGAAACGAACAGGCCGGGAACACCGCTTGGTGAGGACGCGGAAGGCATGGACGGCCAAAAAATACCTTGACAAAGGAAGTCAGATTTTATAGAGGTTTCCAGCCTTTCGAAGGTAAAAAGCAAGGCGGGTCGGTAGCTCAGTCGGTAGAGCATCGGACTGAAAATCCGAGTGTCGGCAGTTCAATTCTGCCCTGACCCACCATTAAACATCAAGGGGTTGCAAGCATTAACGGAGCTTGTGCCCCTTCTTTTTTGGGGTATTGTGATGAAATTGTGATTATTGACCTTTCAAAATGATCCAAAATCTCTATCCAAGACCTTAAACTTTCCCGATTATGATGGGCATAACACATTGCCATCGAAGATGTTTTCCTCTATTTCCAATCATAACCGTCTGGAGGTTCGGGGAAATGAAAACCATATCTGCGTTTATTTCAGTAAACTTTTCAGAGACGTGGACAAACTGGATATCTTCAAGCTGGTTTTAAATGATCATTACCTTCCCGCGGAGAAAAGAAGTGCTGCAGACAGCTTGTGCAGGCGGCCATGAATGATTTGATTTCAACACAATTTCAGTGATATAAATTATCATGATGTGGGTGGAAATTTGATAATATGTTAACCACACAATCAACGATCTTTTATGGAGGGAAAAATGAGTGCCATTGCCATTTCCGTATTATCTTTCGTCCTGCTGTGCGGCCTTCTTTTTGCGGAAAAAAAAGAAGACCTCAGGGGCATACTGCTGACCAAACCATTCCTGTCAGGGCTCTTCATAGCAACGGCTTTGGCGCAGCCCTATCACGCGGGACCCTATTTTTATCTTATCCTTACAGGCCTTGTCCTCTGCTTCGCAGGGGACATTTGTCTGGCTTTTTTCTTTAACCGCAAGGTTTTTACCGCCGGCCTCGTATTTTTCCTTGCGGGACATATCGCATACGTCGTGGCATTTTTCATCACCGCCGGTATCACAACCGGTACATGGGTCTCCTTGGTGGCAGTTCCTGTCGTTTCCATATTAATTTTCACCAGGCTAAGTTCCCATCTCGGTTCAATGAGGGGGCCGGTTATTGCCTACATTGCCATCATATCCATCATGGTTGTG
>JAQVLL010000156.1 GCA_028704195.1 Smithellaceae bacterium | reverse complement strand
AAATCATGATATTTTCTCCATCAATTTTAACTTGTGCACCTTATCAAAGACTTTTTGCTTGTCAATTAAAAAAAAGGGACAAGTAACAAGGACCAAGGATCAAGGTTCAAGGTTGAAAAAGAAAGGCGCTAAAGCGCCATCAATAAAAAAATCCGCCGCTCCGAAGGAGCGTGCGACTCACAACGTAACCTTTTCCCTTGTTCCTTTTTCCTTGAACCTTGATCCTCGATCCTTTCTTCCCCTTGAACTAAATGAAGATTTGCGCTAGGGAGAGAAAAGATTACGCAAAGGAAACGATTTATGACTTCCCAACAGAAAAAAATTCGCAAGATGCTGGCCGATAAAAATGGGATTTTACTGGTTCACTTCTATGCCAGGCCAGAAATTCAGGAAATAGCCGATGTCCTTGGCGATTCGCTTGTGCTGGCACAGTCGGCAGCAAACTTAGACGCCAAAGTCATCGTCTTCGCGGGTGTTCATTTTATGGCGCAAAGCGCAGCCATGCTCTCACCTCAAAAAACCATTCTTTTGCCGCGCGTGGATGCCGGATGTCCCCTGGCCGACATGGCCGACGCCGCTTCGGTCAAAAAAATGAAAATGGAAGAACCGGATGCCGTTTTTATAGCCTACGTCAATTCCACCGCAGAAGTGAAAGCCCAAAGCGACATCTGCTGCACATCGTCCAATGCGATTAAAATTATCAATACATTACCGCCGGCAAAAAAGGTCGTTATGCTGCCCGACGGGAATCTGGCAAGGCATGTGGCATCTGTCACCGGCAGGCAGATCATTGCCTGGAAGGGCTGCTGCCCGATTCATCAGGCGTTGACCGTCGAGGAAGTCATGGCATGCAAGCAGAAATACCCGCTGGCACCTTTTGCGGCGCATCCGGAATGTCGTCAGGAAGTGCTGGCACTTGCCGACTTTGTCGGCAGCACATCGGCAATTATCCGTTTTGCCCGCGAAACAAACGCAAACCAAATCATCATCGGAACAGAGGAAGGTATTCTGACCGAGCTGCAAAAACAAAATCCTGGAAAAACCTTCATCCCCGCATCTACCTCTCTCGTTTGCATCGACATGAAAAAAATAACCCTGGACGACATTGAACGGTCACTGGATACGATGCAGCCGGTAATCACTGTCCCCCGGGACATCGGTCAGGCCGCAAAAAATGCTTTAGACAGAATGCTGGCGGCTTCTTAATCGACCGTTTTAGCCGCTTGGATTGACTTCATTGAGAAAAATCATTGATAAGAAAATTCTCCGCGAAGCTCCTGCAGTGCGGGAGCTTCTGGACCTGCTTGAAAAAGAAACACGTGTTATCGATGTTCACGGTCTTACGGACACCGCGCGTCCTTTTTTGACGGCGGTCATCTTTGACCGTCTGGCCGGACCCGTCACCGTTGTTTGTCCCACGGCCAAAGAGGCTGCTGATTTCGCCCGCGACCTGATTCTCTTTCTGGGTGAAGAGCCCGTTCTGCATTACCCGCCACTGGATTTTCTTTCCATCGATATGTTCGCCCTCCAGCATGACGAAGAACTGGCCCGGCTCAATGTGCTGACACGACTGCAGGTGGACAGCCGTAAAATCATTGTCACCTGCTTTGCGGCCTGTATGCAGAAAGTCATGCCCTTTCCCGAATTTCAGCAGTATCTGAAAATCATTTCGACAGGCGATATCCTGCTGATGGAGGAGTTTCCTGCACGGCTTTCGGCCGGCGGATATCAGAGGGTTTCTCTGGTGGAAGAACAGGGAGAATACAGCCTGCGCGGCAACATTCTGGATGTTTTTCCGCCCAGTGAGCCCGAACCCCTGCGGTTGGAAATGGCTGGCGACGAAATCGAAACGATCCGCCGTTTTGACTGCACAACCCAGCGCTCGGGAAAATCCATTGACGCCTTTATGCTCGGACCGGCAAGTGAAATTCTGATCGACGAAACAAGACGAAACCGTGCCATTCGCAACATCAAACGGCGTGCCGATGATCTGGATCTCCCGCGCGATCTTCGCAGCAGGCTTACGGAGACACTCCGACAACAATCTGCGTCATCCCTCAACCCGATTTTTCTGCCCCTGTTTTACGAAGATGATGACGATCCGGACCTTCCCACCCGGCTGCGACTTTCCAGTATTTTTGATTACCTGCCCAACGACACCCGGTTCATCCTCAACGATGAACTGGCCATCAAACAGGCCGCACAAGCCACCGGCGCCAGTGTCGACAAACTGCTCTACAAGGCAAAAACGGGCGGAAAGTTTTATCTGGAAAGCACCGGCGTTTATCTGGATGCGGAAACTCTCGGCACGAGACTGGATGGATTCAGGCAGGTCCGGTTCTCCGGCCTGACGCTGGACAGCAACAGCCGACAAAATCCTTCCGTGACGATTCAGGCGCCCCGGGAGATGATGGCCGCCGAACCGCTGGCCGGCGAAGTGAAAGAGGAGGCCCTTCTTCGCAACACCGCGGATAAAATCAAGCAATGGTTGTCCGGAAATATGACGGTTTTCCTGTTTTCTCCAACACCGGAAGACAATGTGCGGATTCAGCATCTGCTTGCCGGATATGATCTTCATGTGCAGATGCTATCTTCCGGCACACAGCTTCTGGACGTCATCCGCACCTTGGGTGACGATTCCCGGCTTTTTTTACTTGAAGGAAAAATATCGGGCAGTTTTGTCCTGGAAGCCATGAGGCTTGCTTTTATCAGTGGAGAGGAAATTTTTGTCAAAAAGACTTCCCGACGCAGGACCCGACCCGTCCGGGAGGGTTATTTTTTAAAGTCCTTTGGTGATCTGAACGAGGGAGACTTTGTCGTCCATACGGATTTCGGCATCGGCATCTATCGCGGCCTGCAGAAAATCACCGTAGGAAAAATCGAAAACGATTTTCTGGTGATCGAATATTCGGAGGGAGACAAACTCTACCTGCCGGTAAACTCCCTTGAAAAAATACAGCGCTATCTTGGTCCGGACGGCTATAAACCGAAAATTGAAAAGATGGGCGGCACCTCATGGGACGCGGTCAAGGAACGGGTAAAAAAATCCATGCGCGACGTAGCCGAGGAGCTGACAGCCATCTACGCAGCAAGAGAGGCGATGGAGCGGAAATCTTTCGCACCGCCGGACCGCATCTACGAAGAATTCTGCTCGACCTTTCCGTTTGAAGAAACTCCCGATCAGGCCAGGGCTATTGAAGATATCCATGAAGACATGGATGACGTCAAACCCATGGACCGGCTGGTCTGTGGAGATGCGGGCTTCGGTAAAACGGAAGTCGCCCTGCGCGCCTCGTTCCGCGCGGTCATGGATGGCAGACAGGCGGCGCTTCTGGCGCCGACGACCATTCTGGCCGAACAGCACTACGCGACCTTCTCAGGACGCCTGGCCGATTTCCCGATCCGCGTGGACGTGCTGAACCGTTTTAAGAGCCCCGCCCAGATCAAGCAAACCCTGACGGAACTGCGCCTCGGGAAACTGGATATCATCGTTGGAACGCACCGCCTGCTGCAAAAGGACGTGGAGTTTAAGAATCTGGGCCTGGTGATTATTGATGAAGAACAGCGCTTCGGTGTGCAGCACAAGGAGAAGCTCAAAAAGATGCGGACCCTGGTGGATGTACTGACACTTTCGGCCACGCCGATCCCGCGCACGCTGCACCTGTCACTGGTCGGCATCCGTGATCTGTCCATTATCAACACACCGCCCCGGGACCGTCAGCCGATTAAAACCTATGTTCTCGAATTTGATGAAGATACCATCGGAGCGGCCATCGAATCTGAAATGGCAAGGGGTGGACAGGTGTTTTTTGTCCACGACCGGGTGCGATCCATCTATTCCATTGCCCATCTGGTGCAGCGGCTCGTCGGACAGGCCAGAGTCGGCGTGGTGCATGGCCAGATGAAACCGGCGGAGATTGAAAAAGCCATGTCACAGTTTATCCGCCATGAATTTGATGTGCTGGTCTGCACAACTATTATCGGATCGGGCCTGGATATTCCCTCGGCAAATACCATTATTATTAACCGCGCCGACCGATTTGGCCTGTCCCAGCTTTACCAGATCCGCGGTCGCGTGGGACGCGGCAATCAGGAAGCCTGTGCGTACCTGCTCCTGCCGAAAGGGGCGCTCCTGTCACGTGACGCGATGAAGCGCCTTCAATCCATCAAGGAATTTTCCGAACCCGGCTCCGGTTTCCGCATCGCCTATAACGACCTGGAAATCCGTGGAAGCGGCAATCTTCTGGGCCTGTCCCAGGCCGGCCACATCTCCGCTGTCGGTTATGAACTTTATACCGAACTGATGGAAAAGACCGTGCGGGAAATCCAGGGGAAAACGCCACCTGCTGAAGAACCCCTTCCGGAAATTCAGATGGGCATCTCCGCTTATCTACCCGAAAATTATGTCGAAGATGTTCATCAACGGCTGATTTTATACAAAAGAATATCTCTTGCGGAGAACCCCGAAGAGATCGACGAACTTCACGGCGAACTTGCCGATTGCTACGGCCCATTGCCTCAGGAGGCGGATAATCTCTTACGTGTGATTAGTATCCGAAACAGGTTGAAGCCTTTGTCAGCTAAAAAAATGGGATATGACGGCAAATATTTTTATCTGTATTTCCGTGACACATCACCGATTGACCCGGCCAGGATCATCACCCTGACCCGCAAAAAAATCAAGGACTTACGCTTTACACCCGATTACAGGTTATTTATGCCTGCCCGGGCATTAAACGCAACGGAAATACTGGATCAGGCTGAAGAACTTTTAAAGATGCTTGCCCAATAACCATTATCGGGCTATACAATGCAAAGAATAACATGAGACCGTTGATGTTCATAAATGTGATGAAGAAACCGTTCATACCTCTGGTTCTTCTGGGAACCGTGTGCCTGATCATTTCCTGCAGCAGGGATGATTTGTCCGATCGGGACTATATCGCTACGGTAAACGATGAAAAAATTTTTTACGATGAATATCAAAAACGGCTGAACACCCGGAAAAACATCCTGCCACCGGGATCCCTGCCGGATTCATTGAGCAAACGAAGAATGCTCGAAGAAGAAATCCTGGAATCCATGATCACGGAGAAAATTATTCTTCAGAGAGCAAGCCAGTTGAACCTGACGGTGAGCAACACGGAGCTGGAGCAAAAAGTCCTCGATCTCCGAAAAGATTACGGTGATCATTTTTTTGATTTTCTCATTGCACAAAATGTGCAATACAATGAATGGCGCAAAGAGATTCAAAAAGAAATGCTGATGGACAAAGTGATAAACGCGGATGTTAATGCTTACGTCCGCGTTTCTGAGGATGAAGCGAAAGATTACTTTCATAAACATCGCGATCGATGCAAAACCGAAGAGCGGGTTCGGGTGGCGCAAATCGTTGTCAGGAACCCGGAAAAGGCCCGTGCAATAAAATCCAGGCTGGAAAACGGCGAGGATTTTGCCGGTGTGGCAATCCAGGAATCCATCGGACCCGAGGCT
>JAQVLL010000155.1 GCA_028704195.1 Smithellaceae bacterium | reverse complement strand
CTACCAGCAGCATGGACTCTTCAATTTCCGGGAAGGTCAATCCCGCACGTTCAAAAGCCTCGGTGATTGAAGCATCAAGCATCTTCAGCGATTTTTCCAGGGGGTTCCCGTCATAAGCAACCTCAAACGCCTTGAAATCACGGTTGGACAGGTGAGACGACGAGCAAGCACCCGCCGGGCGCACGTTGCCGGCAATCAGATTACGTGCCGACTCAGTTGCGCTCCATCCCAGCGTGGTCACAGCGCCCCATCCCCGGATATAGATATCGTTTCTGCTCACTTTTTAACCTTTGGCGCGTTGATCACAAAATCGGCCAGCGAATCGAATGACTGCATCGCCTTGGCCGCGGTTGACGCGTTTTTTAGTTCCACCCCGAACTGATACCGCAATTCCATCGCGATTTCCATCGCGTCGAGAGAATCAAGCTTGAGCGGCCCCGGTCCCCCGATAAACGGAACATCGGTTGGAACGTCCTCCGGTTTGACATCCCGGATCTCGCACGCCCGGATAATAAGCTCCTTGAGCTTAAAGATCAGGTCTTCCCGTGATGTCACATTTAATTCCTGATACGCCTTCTCTAAATCCATTTAACTCTCCTTCCCGCAATATAAAAGCAGATTCCTGCAAATACTGTCAATATAATTAATCTGGGCAGAATCATATTGAACGAAGCGTCCCTGAGAAAAATATCCAGGTACGCCTGGTGCGCCCAGTACATCGGCGAAATCATCGCCAGTTTCTTCATCATCAACGGCATGAGAACGTGCGGCATCATGATGCCGCCAAAAACGGCCATCAGGATGGCTCCCGTCGCCGCAAGGGTTGACGCCTGCTCGGTGGTTTTCGCAAAAGCCGCGACCAGCACTCCATAACCTGTTGTGGCGGCGGCAACAACAATCGTAACCGGCACCATGTGCCAGCGATGTTCACCCAGGTTAAACGAAAAACTGATGATGTGGGACATCACGTAAACCCCCACCAGCATCATCAGGATAAACTGGAAAACATTGATGATATAATAAGGGACAATCTTCCCAAGAATCACCAGATTGGTGTTGACCGGATATGTAAAAAGACGCTGGAGAGTACCGTCCTTTTTTTCTTTGAGAAACCCCACGGACATGGGAATGGCAATAAAAAACATGGCAAATATCGCGTAGGCCGGAACATTTTGCTGAAGAGGGGTGGGGAATTCCTTGTTGGGCTTCTTCTTTTCGGTGACCAGGCCGGCAACTACCGTTTCGAGATTATCGATCCCCATGACTACCTCCACCGTCAGACTGATGATCAGCGACCGGGTCGCTATTTTATAGCCGGCATCAATCACGGGGTCAAAATACATTTCCACCGGCTTCTCACTGTCGTCAAACCCCTTGGGAATGATAATTATTGCGTGCGCCCGGCCTTCGGCAAAAAGCTTGTCATCATCCATGCCGGCGGGGCGGGCAACCTCTTCAATCAGCTTGTTGGACCTGATCTTTTCCTCCAGAAGATTTGCCTTGGGAGATTTGCTTTCATTTTGAATCACCAGCTGGATTTTCCGTCCGGTCAGTTTATCCGCCCAGACACCTTCCATGGCCAGGGACAAAAAGAAAATCAGCGCCACCGGCATCAGAAAAAGAAGCAGTACCGTCTGCTTGTCGCGAAGCAGGATCAGCATTTCTTTCTTGATCAATTCTTTCAGTCGTCGAAAAATCAACTTAATTCACCCAATACGTTTTACCCTACGTCCCTATCATCCAAAAACAGATTCTTCAATGCAGAACTCGTCGGCAGGGAGGAGGCTCCCCAGACGTATATAAAATACGCCGAGGACGCCGACCCCCGTGTCTGGGGGCACGCGACCAATGCCAACAACGTTATGCACAGAAGAATCTGTTTTTGTCTCAATCATCACGCAATCCCCGCCCTGTCTTTTCCAGAAAGAATTTTTCCAGATCACCGATTCCGGACATCGGCCCGTCAAAGATCACTTCGCCTTTATCCACCAGTGTCACACTTGAACATAAACGCTGTGCTTCTTCCATAATGTGCGTGGACAGCAGAATGGTCATGCCCGCAGCATTCAGCTCCACCAGGGTATCATAAATACGATTGCGGCTTTGCGGATCCACACCCACAGTGGGTTCGTCGAGCAGCAGCAGCTTCGGTGAATGCAGGAGCGCCGCCGCCAGATTCAAGCGTCTTTGCATGCCCCCGGAATATGTGGCAACCTGTTCATCAGCATGATCGGTAAGACCGATTCTTTCCAGCAGGTTTTCGGTGCGCAACGCAATTTGTTCATCCGACAATCCGGCCATCGCTCCGAAGAAGCGAAGATTCTCGCGGGCCGTGAGTGACGTATAGAGCGATATGGGCTGCGGCGCATACCCGATAGACAAAAGAGCGCCGCGGTCAGGCATTTTCGTGCCGTAGACAGACACGCCTCCTGAATAGTCCCTCATCTGCCCTGTGACAATCCTCATCAGGGTTGATTTTCCAGCTCCGTTGGGTCCCAGAAGAGCCTGAATCCTGCCGTCGGCGACAGTCAGAGAGACGTTCTGCAGGGCGCGGACCGTCGCACCCTCGTAGCTGAATGTGATAGATGAAATGTCCAGAGCGTTCATGTCTTAAGCTTTCTTACCACTTTATTGAGATTCTCAAAAAAATTCTCTTCACGTCCCGCACAGATCAGCATCAATCCACCTGCTTTGGCAAAGGTTTCTTCCTCTTTGATTCTTTGTTTGACAATACGTGCGGCCGTCACGGAAAATGCACGCCAGCTATCTCCAATAGCATGCATTTCTTTTGAAAGATCGGCAAGCTCACCCGAACCGAACAGTTGGGCAGCTTCCTGCAAAAAAGCGGCATACATGTAACGAAATCCGCCTCCGCCCGTGCCAACCTCTTCCACCCAGCGGATCAGACCGACGAGCTGACGGCAGGCTTCATCAAAGCCAAGTTTGTCCGGACTTTTGATGACTTTTTTAGCCAGAAACCGCATACCGCGTACACCGAAAATCGGCATGGGGATGTTCAGCATCATGAAACACGAGCTCCTCATCCCCTGGATACACGCTCCCCGCAGATCAGGACGGGGATTGACAGATTTAAGATAATACATGTAACCATGCGGGTTTGCAGGACCCGGTGCAAAACGCGCCCGTTCCAGATCGGCAGCCGGGCAATCCATTGGATGCTCATACGTCGGGTCGCTGATGCGAAAGCCATCTTCGGTTTCACGTAAAGCGATGATGTTGTGACCCAGAAAATTCCAACGGAAACGTTCAGACATATAGGGAAGCCAATACATGTTCGTTGTCATACCGACGATCTGTCCGGTTTTAAGCACCTGCTTTAGCTCATCCATGCCTTTTTGCGGATTACGAAATGTTTTTGTAACAAATTTTGCGCCCAACCTTTTGGCCGTCTTACGAAATATGGACCTCGGTGCCGCCCGGAAGGTGCTGATCGGCAGACCTGTCAGTTTCATAAACGGCAGATAACCGAAAAAAATACCGCTGCCGATGCCAAAAACCATTGGTTCGGAAATATCCATGCCTTTGTCGCGAAGCAACGCTGACGTGACACCGCTTTCACAATGCGCCGCATGATGATGGACAAAGGGTTTGCCATTGGCTTTGCGTTCTGTCGTCATGAAAAAATATTATCCTTCCCTGCTTCACCTGTTCGGCACGGTTTTCAATTCTTCCAGGCTAACAGCCAGAACCGCGGCATAACGTTCTAAAACTGATGGTTTCAGTTTGGCAAATATCTCGGGACGCATATGCCTCTTGACCCGAAACACCGCTATACCCGCTGCCTTGGCTAGAAACTTCGGGTCCATCTGCCGTACTTCCATATGATAATAAAGCGGGCTTTTCAAACCGGAAAGGACCTCTTTTCTGGCTTTCTCTATATTGGCCCGTACTTCAGAAACAATCACGGCCACGCACACTTCTTCCGACCAGCAGTGGTTGGTCTCAAGGACATATTTCCCATTATCGTTTTGCGTGTAATACCCTTTCGGCATCCCGTCCTTAAAGATTTCTTTTTCTAATTCCATAGCCGGTTCCTTTTGATCATATTGATAATGTTGCTATTCTTATACTAATTTCGGCACGGCGCAAAGATTTTTTTCGCTAAAAACCTGTTCATTTGATTGTTTTCAATCCCACTCACGCGGGACGAGCGTTAATTTTCCGTAGCTTGCTGCGATATTATGACGTTCATTTCATACCTTGACAGCCAGCTACAAGGTGGTTGATCAAGAAACGGTTAAATCTGATCGGGGAAATATCAAGTGTCTTTATGCCTTGAGTTTCTTGACGACTTTCTGGAGATTTTTGAATAATGTTTCTTCGCGATCCGCGCAGTTCAGCATCAATCTGCCCGCTTTGGCAAAGGTCTCTTCCTCTTTACCTCTTTGCTTGATAATACGCGCGGCAGTCACGGAAAACTCACGCCAGTTATCGCCAATGGCTGTCATTTCCTTTGACAAATCGGCAAGCTCATCCGAACCGAAAAGTTCGGCAGCCTCCTGCAAAAAAGCGGCATACATGTAACGAAATCCGGCGCCCCCCGTACCGGTCTCTTCCACCCAGCGGACAGTACCGGCAAGATGGCGGCAGGCTTCCTGAAAACCAAGTTTATCGAGACTTTTGACGACTTTTTTTGCTAAAAAACGAATACCCCGAACGCCAAAAATAGGCAGGGGAATTTTGAGCATCGCGTTGCAGGAATCCTTCATTCCCTTGATACAGGCTTGCCGCAGATCAGGATGGAGATTAACGGAATTGATATAATACATATGACCGCGAGGGTTCAATGGACCGGGTACGAAACGAGCCTGTTCCAACCCATCCGCCGTGCAATCAACCGGCTCGCCAATGGTCGGATCACTGACGCGAAAACCACCTTCGATCTCACGCAAAGCAATGATGTTGTGTCCGCTGAAATTCCAACGGTGACGTTCGGACATATAGGGAAGCCAGTAAAGATTAGTGGCTAAACCAACAATCTGCCCGGTTTTAAGCACCTGTTTTAGCTCATCCATGCCTTTTTGGGGATCGCGAAAAGTCTTGACCACAAAATCGACGCCCAGCCTTTTGGCTGCCTTGCGAAAGACCGCCCCGGGTTTAGCCCGAAAAGCCGTAATCGGCAGACCGGTCATTTTAAGAAACGGCAGATGACCAAAAAAAATACCGCTGCCAATGCCGAAAACCATAGGCTCGGAAATATCCACACCCTGATAGCGAAACAGGGCGGATGTAACTGCCGTTTCACAATGTGCGCCATGATGATGGACAAAGGGTTTACCATTGGCTGCGAGTTCTGTAGTCATGAAAAAAACATCCTTCCTTAATTTTAGCTGTTTGGTACTGTTTTCAATTCTTCCAGTGGGATTCTCAATGCTTTTGAGTAACGATCTAAAACAGATGGCTTTAGTTTAACGAATATCTCGGGGCGCAAATGTCTCTTGACCCGGAAGGTTGCGATGCCCGCTGCCCCGGCAAGCATCCCCGGATCCAGCTGTCGCATTTCCATATAATAACAAA
>JAQVLL010000154.1 GCA_028704195.1 Smithellaceae bacterium | reverse complement strand
AATGGACTCCCTCCGAGACTCCATTCACCAGCAAAGCCTTGAAGAACTCATCTCCCTTGATCATCATGAAATTAATCTGCCGGCCGGTGACGCCTCCCGATCCCCGGTGCGAGAAAAATATATCCTGCCTGCATACGGTGCAGATCCCGGCCGCGTCGATGTTGGTCTCGGGAATGCCACAACTCAGGAGCTGGCGCCGGTTGACTTCGACGAGATCCAGCATCCACCGCTCTTGGCGCTTTCCCGGAGATAAGAAAACACCGGAATTTTCTTGCCGGCGGAAAGCGTCGGCGGCGGCCGCGTCGATTTCATAACAGCAGCGCCCGATGGATGGACCAATGGCGGCCAGGATGTCAGCCGGCCGCGAACCGTAGGTGTTTTGCATCAATCGCACAACCTTGGCGCTGATTCCCAGTGCGGATCCGCGCCATCCCGCGTGCGCGGCACCGATGATTTTCTTTACACGATCAACGAGGAAAACCGGAACGCAATCCGCCGTTTTGATGCAAATGGCGAGATTCATCCGGTTGGTCACAATGGCGTCATAGTTTAAGGCTTCGCGTGAACTGAAGTAGTCTCCATGGGGTTTGATGACAAAAATATTGTCCCCGTGCACCTGGTTGAGCACCAGGAAATTTTCCATCGGGATTTCAAAAGCCGAGGCCAGTTTGTCCCAATTCTGCAGGACACGGAATTCTTCATCGCCTTCCAGAAAGCTCATGTTCAGGCTTTTGTAATCATCGCGTGAAACACCGCCAAGCCTTGTGCCGAAGGCGTGCACAAGAAAATCGCAATGATTCAGCAGCCCCGAGTGCAGATATTCGATGCCGTTTTTTTGGGATTGTGAAAACATATTTGTTATCTTAATTGATCCTTCCAGTTTTGTAAACCGGGATTTCCGCCGTTAACCGGCGCGGTGCCGCGAAACAGGATAAGCAAATTTTCCATATCTTCCGGCGGTTTTGCCTTGAAAACCATTCTTTCGCCGCTTTGCGGATGAAGAAAGGAAAGCTGGGCGGCATGCAGCGCCTGGCGCTGCAATGATTTGATCTGAGCCTTTAATTCGGAGTTTTTAACGATGTTTATTTTTGACGGATTGCCGTAAACGGCATCCCCGATCACCGGGTAGCCGCGTTCGGACAAATGGACGCGGATTTGATGCGTTCGTCCGGTTTTGATTTCAATGTCCAGCAGCGTCGCCGTGCCGTAGCGCTCACGCACTTTCCAGAGGGTGAACGCGTTCTTGCCGTGGCGGCTTTTCGTGGACATTTTTTTTCGGTCTCCGGGATGGCGTCCCACGGGCAGGACGATTTCGCCGCTTGCACCTTTCACGTCTCCCCAGACCAGCGCGATATATTTTTTATGGACATCGTGTTTTTCAAACTGTGCCGAGAGATGGCGGTGCGCTTCATCCGTTTTGGCGGCCACGATCAACCCCGATGTTTCCTTGTCCAGCCGGTGCACAATCCCGGGCCGCAAAATGCCCCCGATGCCGGAGAGATCCCGGCAGTGAAAAAGAAGAGCATTCACAAGTGTTTGATCCGGATTACCGGGCGCGGGATGCACCACCATGCCCGCGGGCTTGTTGACGACGATGATGGAGGCATCTTCATAAACGATGTTCAGTGGAATGTCCTGGGGTTCGGCGGTCGCTTCAATTGCCGGTTCCAGATGAAGTTGCACAACGTCGCCGCTTTTGAGGTGCTGGCTCACTTTGGGTTCTTTTCCGTTAACTGAAACGTTACCTTCTTCTATCGCGTATTTGATTTGAGAACGGGAAAATGATTCATCCGCCTGTGCCAGAAAGACATCCAGACGCATGCCTGCCTGTTCGGGGGAAACAGTAAAAGATAAGTCTCTGGCGGCAGCAGTTTCGACGGACAAGTCATTACTCCGATTAAATACCCAAAAAACTGGATTCCCGCGTCTTGCTTATGCTCGAACGAGAATGACACCCTTTCTTGTCATTACCCGGCCCGACCGGGTAATCCAGTCTGCGGACTGTTTAATGAACAGTCCCTGCATTTTCCACTCCCTTTATCCTGAAGGCCCTAAAGGCACACAATGCTGCGAGAAGGTACGGGATAAAAGGAGAATTAATTGACGGTTATCTGTTGCAGTCTGTCCACGATAAACCCGAATTCATCTTCGGACACGGTACGCAAATCCAGAAAAATCTCGTCTTCATTCCACGCGGACGATGATAAGCGATGCAGCCTTTAGTCGTATTGTCTTCTTTCGGTCGACAAGCTGCTCATATCAGCGCCGCTAAATTTTTTGCGGAAAAGCAAAAAATGGCGAATATTTTTGCTTTCACACAAATAAATCATCGCACCCGATTGGTTGCCCGGTCAATCGTCAAATAATGTTTTCCATGTCGCATTCGAGCGCGCGCGCCAGCTTCACCAGCAGGTCAATACTGGGCTTACGCTTGTTGTTTTCAATCTGGGAAACAGCGGCAACGGACACCCCGCAGGCCTCGGCCAGTTTGGCAATCGTGAGATTGCGGTGCGAGCGCCAAATCTTCAGTCGATTTTCTCCGGAAACCAAGCGTTTGACGAAATCACTGCCATAGGTTTCTTCGCCTTCGGCAATTGCTGCTTTGACATTGCGCGCATCGCGGATGTCTTCAAGTTCTTCAAGGCGGCTGACCATTTTTTCCCATTCCTCAAACGGAACAATGGCATATTCTGGCGCGCCTTTATGTTTAATAATTTGAACGTTCATTTATAAACATCTCCCCTCGATCCAATTTTAAGGACATAAACAATCAATTCTTTTTTAACAACATTGCAAACGGCGCGCCAGTCACCCACACGCAGTCGCCAGAATGCCGAACCCTTTAACCGTTTCCAGTCGCCCGGATATGTTGCCGGATCCTTTGCGATTTTTCCGAGCTCGGTATCAATTTTTTCCCCGATTGCTTTCGGCATTTTCAGCCTGGTTTTGACAGCCTGCTTGCTGTACCTAATTTCATACATGATTTGATATTAACTAAAAGTGAAATAATAGTCAAGATGATTATAACAAATGATATGGTTTCTTCGGCTGCGCAATTCCCATTTAGCACGATCAGCGGATCTGATGACCCTTAGGGTCACATGAGACCCGTGCTGCGTTCGGATCGCAACTGGTTCAAACGTCACCGATTGAAACCAGTTGTTCGGTGACATGAGAAACCTGTCCGGCCCATCCCGAATGGCAACTCCGGCGGAAAAATCTTCCCCGGCCCCTCTTTAAAAAAAGGGAAACCCGATTATTGGTCCGATATCCGTCGCAGTCCGTCCACAATAAACCCGAATTCGTCTTCGGACACGGTACGCAAATCGATTAGAATTTCGTTCTCATTCACACGGACAATAACCGGAACCGGAACCTGACGGAGCAGGGCCTCCATCCGGCTTGCTGCCAGCTTTTTATGTCTGACGGCCAAAACGATGGTAGGGATGTCCTGTGTGGGCAGCGACCCGCCGCCTGCCGCGGCGACGTCTTCGCGCATCCCATATATCAGGTCGGGGATATTTGCTTTTTTCAGTTTGTTAATCAGTTTCCGCGCGCGTTTTCTGACCTCACCCTGCCCTTCGGTGAGGGCTTTGAGGGCACGCAGAGATGAAGCTACCTTTTCCGGTACGAGGTAGTGCAACAGCGTCGCTTCCAGCGCGGCCAGGGTGAACTTGTCAATCCGCAGTGCGCGGTTGATTGGATTTTTTTTGACTTTTTGCAGGATGTCTTTTTTGCCGACAATGATGCCGGCCTGCGGGCCGCCCAGCAGTTTATCGCCGCTGAATGTTACAACATCGACATCCGTGGCCAGCACCTCACGAACCGTCGGTTCATGCTGCAGGCCATAATCTGCAAGATCAATCAGGCAGCCGCTTCCCAGATCATCAAAAACAGGAATGCCGTGCTGTTTTCCCAGCGCGACCAGGCGAGTCAATTCCGCTTCTTCGGTAAAACCGACAATCCGGTAATTACTGGTGTGCACTTTTAAAATTACGCCGGTGTCGGGGCCGATGGCATTTTCATAGTCGGAAATCCGTGTGCGGTTGGTTGTTCCCACTTCGCGCAGGATGGAATTGCTCTTTGTCATGACGTCCGGAATCCGGAACTCGCCGCCGATTTCGATCAGCTCGCCGCGCGACACAATTGCCTCCTTGCGATCGGCAAGCGTGTTGAGAACCAGTAAAACCGCCGCCGCGTTATTGTTGACGATCAGGGCGTCTTCCGCGCCGGTGAGCGCACAGATCAGACGGCTCACGTGGTCGTAGCGCAGGCCTCGCTCGCCCCGCTCCAGGTTAAACTCCAGGTTGGAGTATCCCTGTCCGACTTCCAGGATTCTGTCCAGGGCTTCGGGGCACAGGGGCGCGCGGCCCAGATTGGTGTGCAGGATGACGCCGGTGGCGTTGACCAGTCTTTTCAGCCGGTAACCGTGCAGGTTATCAATCTGGTTTGACACATTTCGGGCAGCGCCTGTCGCATCGGAGGTAACGGCCGGCAATTTTTTGTCCGGCGCAGTCAGAATGTCATCCCGCAGTTTCTGCACAACGCTGCGGCAGACTTCCAGGACGATTTCCCGTGACGCTTTTTCATAGATGTCCTGTTTTTCCAGAAGCCCGATGACCTCGTCAATTTTCGGCAGGTTTTTCAGCAGGTTTTTTCTGTGCTCATCCATCATGTTCTCCGTTCTTGGGCATGTCAGATCAGGCCGGCCTCTTTGCGGCAGTAATCGCGGAAATTATTCACTGCGATAAAAAATTCCCTCATCATGACCACCCACAGGTACCGTCCGCTGGGGGTCAAATACAGATTGGGTGGAAAATAGCGGAATGATCCGGCCAGGGTGAAGGCGGCCATTTCCTTCCACAGGGTTTTAAAATATTTGCCCGCGTATTTTTTTTCAAGGTCATGGACATTCATTTTTGTGCTGAAGAGTTTCATCAGGAAATCATAACGCATCCGGTCGGGAAGATCGAACTTGCGGGCGGCCTGAAGCGGCAGGTTGTCCCGTTCCAGATCGCTGATGTATTGCTGGATGTCAAAGGTATTCGCGTAGCACACGCCGTTTAGAAAACCGATGGCACCGCTTCCGAGACCGGCATATTCGTCAAAATCAACGACGTATTCGTCGATCAGCGAATCAGCGGCCTTTTTCCTGGAGAAACACCAGGCCGAAGAAGAATCGTAGAACGGCTCCAGCCGCCTCAAAATTCGCTTGAAAAATCTTTTTTCGCGGTTGAAATTCACTTCTCCCAGCGTTTCCTGCATCAGGCGCTGTGTCATCGTGGATACCATCAGGGGATAGAAGGTGATTTGCTCCATCTTCAGTTTTAGCAGGGTGGACAGATCAGCCTCGAGCATTGCTTCGGTCTGCTCGGGAAAGTTAAAAATCATGTCGGCGTTGACGGTGTCAAAAAACCCCCTGATCCTGCTGAGGCGGCCGGCGATATCCTCGCCGGAACCGTATTTATCATAGCGGGCTATTTTTTTTAGCAGGCCATCATCGAAGGTTTGCACTCCTACGGAAAGGCGGTTGACCCCTGCCTGTTTCAGGATGCGGAGATTAGCGTC
>JAQVLL010000153.1 GCA_028704195.1 Smithellaceae bacterium | reverse complement strand
AATACGCTATATGCTGTGTTCAAAGACTGTTCATTATCAAAGGTCATCCAAAACTCCATGTTATCACCTTTTTTAAATTCTCTTTTGCACTCCCTTTCGCAATGCTTAATATCGCATATTGCCATAACCGTTTGTCCGTTTATAATGATTTCTGCGTGTGCGTAAAAATCATCATCATCGGCGGCTTTGAAACAGGCTTTCTCTGCGTTGAATGCGGCGCAATAAAAATCGACGGCTTCAATGCTGCTCGTCAGATATGCCATAAATACCGTTCTCATCACAATTCTACCCCCTGATACCGTTTTATTTTGTTACTACTTCCGCATAACCCATGAACCGCCTGTAATATCTCATCTTTCTTTGCGGTGGCTTTATCATCCGTCAAGTCGAGTATTATGTCCTCAACTTCCGGCGTGTAGCGGAATTTGCCAACCACCGCACCGCGAAATTCACCATCAATCAGCATATAATACAGCGTGTCGGGATATAAGTGAGTATATTTTTCTTTGAGTTTATGTTCGTTGGATTTGACAAGAAAATCGTTTCGGTGCATAGCATGAACGAACTTCGGAATTTCGCCAGAATAAGTTTGCAAGATTTCAAAGTCGGATTTCAGCATATATCCACCGTCTAATTTTGTAAAAATGTCCTCTGTCACCAACGATTCAATCGCAGCTTTGATTTCTTTACCCGATAGCTTATAAAAAGATTTTGCCATGTCTACATCGAACAAAACATGACAATAAGCAAATCGATGAAGCAGAATTTTCAATGATTCTATGCGTGAATATTTTGTTAAATCCACATCGGGAAACATTTCGGGAAACTTGTACCAACCCCGATCCCATTCGCCATCATATTGATCCTCATAAATTAGAAAGGCTTCTTGCAAACGATGGAGAGATGGTGTAATCTCCTTGACCAGCATTCCAGTGGATTCTTTCATCTGCTTTATATTCAGCGGTCCTTCGCGTTCGATCAATTCTAACAACGCAAGCTGACGGTCGGTGGGCTTGTCCAGTGGCTTGCGGAACAGGCAAGCGAATAATTCCATATCTTCCGGTATGATCCAGCCGAGATTACCGCCCGTGAATCGGCCTTTTATGAGGGCGTGGGTTCTTTGCCGTTCACGGTTAAATTCAATATCGTTAAAATCCGCTCGATATGTTAAGCTCGGCGGGTCGCCAAACCCGTTCCAATACACGTTCTGACCGGGTTGTGTGTCACGGTAGAGGTCCATGTATTCAGTTTCGTTTGCCTTGCGTGTCAAGTGCTGACGCTCCATACGCAGGGCGATTATTTTATTTTGATTGACCATATTGTTCTCCTTCTGTATCTATGTCCTCAACCGTACCAAATTCCCGTCCGGATCGCGGCATTCCAATACCAAACCGCCCCAATAGGTTTTAAATGGCGGATCACATACAAATCCGCGTTGACGTAATTCTTCGTATGTTTTATTTACATCATCACACATAAACACCAACTCGGCATTGCCGCTGTTAGCCTTTTTATTCTGATCGGCACGCCAAATACACAGATGCGGCTCAGCAATAAATCCAAGCGATACTCCGTCATAATTCGGATCCATTTCGTCCAATAATGGCATGCCGATGATACCAAGGTAAAAATCCACCAATGCTTTGGGATTGTCTGATGTAAGATTAAAACGAAAGAAACTTGTAACCATGTATTTTCTCCTTTCTTTTTCCCATTAATAACATTATATCACATAGAACACGACAGCTGTATGTCATGTTCACAGGTATAGTTTAGCGATATTTTCAGCACAAGCCGCCATTTCTTTTCGTATTTCCACCGGTTCTAAAACTTTCGCTTTATCTCCAAAGCCAAGAATCCAACTGAAAATATAATCCTTATTTGCGTAGTCCAGAGAGAATAGCAGCCCATCCTCCGTTTCTTCATAGCAATGCAGACCGTAGGCTTCAATCAAACGGAAACGAACACTTTTATTAAAAAGGATTTTCACATGATACAGCTCCGGGAAAGCATCCTCCGCATGAGCTTTTTCCGGAGGAACCGGGCGCAGGGTAAATGCTGTTTCGGTCTGCGACAAGTTCCACAAGCGGTTCAGCTTGAACCGCCGAAAGTCCTGCCGCAAACTACACCAACCGAAAACATACCACGCATTCCAGCGGAACTCTACGAAATAAGGCTCTATTTCGCGGAATATTTCCCCTTTGGCGTAATAATAATCAAACTGTACTGTTTTCCGATTGGCAATCGCTTGTTTGAACAAGGCGATTTTTTCTGAAACACTGTCTTTGTAGTGAGAAGAAAGGTCTATCACCACACTGTCGGTAAGAGAGATTATCGTATCGGAAGGTGCGAGCTTAGCCATCAGGCTCTCAAAATTGGATTGTTTAGACACCGAATCAATGCTTTTCAGCCCTGCTACAAGGGTTTGCAGTTCCTCTGTTGTCAGCACATTTTTATTGATTTTGTAGCCGTTCATGATGGATATGCCGCCGTCGCCGCCGCGCAGTGTCACAACAGGAATCCCGGCGAGGCACAGCGTGTCGATGTCCCGTAGAATGGTGCAGCGTGATACCTCAAAGCGCTTCGCAAGCTCGGGTGCAGTAATTTTATCATTTTGCAACAGGACAGTTAAAATACCAATCAATCGGTCAAATTTCATAAGCTATCTCTCATTCATATCAAAATGCAGCCGTCCGTCCTTTTCGCTTATATATGGCTGAATGTTCTTAATGTGTGCGTATTCGGGTATACGGCACAAGCAGTTTCGCAGTGAACAAAGTAAAACCGGATGGATGGTCTTGTCATGGTCGCTGTTCATTACTACGCTCTTAGTCGTCAACCATGGCAGCATATCGTTTTTATATTTCAAAATTTCAGGCCTTGCAATTTCAAAAGGCAGTTCTGATAGGCACAGCCAAAAATACCACAGCGCGTGCCACGGGCGTTTCCTTTCGGAAACATGCTTGTTGTAATTATCAATCCGACTCTGCATCCACGCGGCGTCATCCGATGTAGCCGTTAAAAAGCGCAGAACGACAAGGGATGTGTCAAAGCACTCACCCAAGCCGTCATCATAGAATCCGAAACAAGTAGTTTTCAATCGTTCGAGCGTTTGCCCAACCATATCCTCAACAGCCAGATTGCCGGGCGCAAGCAGATGAAGCAGTCGGATAATTTCAAGCTCGTACATATTTGCGGATAGAATATGCGTTTTTGGCGTTTGATTGTATATTGTCTTTAATTTTTTACCGTCGTTGTAAGGTGGAATGTAAAAAATCGGATACATCCGCCGCCCGCCGCTGTCAATGTTGTTCGGGAATTTTACACCGTTATAAAAGCTATGCTTTGTATGCTCGTCGTTCCGAGCAGCAAGGAGCTGGAACATAATCTTCGCCCTTTGCGGGTCGGTCAAAATGCCGCTTTTTATTAGATGATGGTTCGTCTTTACCATAAGTTCATATGGGGTCATCAAACTCTCCCTTCCAACACGAACGTTTCAAATGCCCGGATTGCTTTATCCCTCATCTTGAAGTCATATATGCCGCGATTGATCAGGCGGATTGTAAAAAACATATTTTCCATGACGGAGATTTTATAATCATTCATAAATACTTCGTAGGAATAATCCTTTACATCCTCGCAAAGACAGCGATAATAGAAATCCAGCAAAGGCTGCGCTCTTTGTTTGTCCGTCTCTATATGGAGCGCAATCAGCATTGCCAAGTCCTCCGTGGGCAAGCCCATTCGTACCGCTTGAAGTCCGTCAAATTTAATGGTTTTATCAGAAACTTTCGGTATATTTACTGCTCCGGGGTGCAAATCGCCGTGAATCACCGTGATGCTTTTTCCCGTATGGAATCTTGATTCTACTAATGGCCCATACTCATTTTTCAGACGTTCGAGAGCATCTGTGAAATAACCGAGTTGTTCAGGAGTGATATGGTTTTCAAATCGAAACGGCGTTCCAGCAAATTCACCTTCCCACACCTTCGGGATTTTCCCGGCTTCTTCTTTCCTTTTATACTTTTTAAAATCCTTTTCCATCATGCTGATATGTGCCATAAGGTTCTCTTTAGTTTCAAGTCGCCAGTCAAGCCCGATTTTTTCAAAGGCATCGCCCCGCTCCCAAAATGCGATATGCCACTCTGCCACCGATTGTAAAATCGCCTGATAGCTCTTTCGGACAAGCAACCCAGCTTCATTATCTTCGTCATAATGTTGTCCGGGAGCATATTCCTTGCTTAAATCTTCCTTGATAACCATCTTGTTCTCTAAATCAATTTGATATATCTGCGGGATAGATTGAAGATAAGAACGAACCATATCATACCGATGCAGCTCTGTATCGTTTTGTCCGTATGTTTTTTCAATCAGACAGACCTCCTCATGCGGCGAGGTCGACGTTATATGCACAATCGTATTTCCGTCCGCCTTTTCCGGTGCGCTGCGAGTGACGGTATATTCATAGACGCAATTTACATCGTTAAAAACGGCTTTTATGATTGTATCGTTTTTTACATCCGAATCCTCTTGATTTTCCAAGAGCTTCATAATCTGCTTTGCTGTTTCAACACTTTTCAATTCTTCCACCAATGCCGATTCAAGAAGAATTGCTTGCTTTTCACGCATGGCTTTTCCGCTATCGGAGCCTAAAAAGCAGGAAACACCAATCTTCAAGAGTTCTTCTTTGAATGCATGCAAATGTTCAGCAAAGCATCGGTAGGTATCAGCCATTTCCATGAGAAGGGCAGAGATATCCTTGCTTACGAAAGCACAGCATTCGGTAAGATAGACGGCAGCACAGTGGCGGGCGTCCACCAATTGATATACAGTTGATAAGTGAACGTCAAACCGGCGGTCAAGGTCGTTTTGCGGACAAGTTTGGCTCCGTAGACTATTGTTTCTAAGACCGGCTATCCATTTTTCAAAACCCTGTTTTCCCTGAAAATAGCCGTCCCTTGGTGGCGCTTCAAAGGAATTATCCAATGCACGCAGAGAGCCAATTAAGATTTCGATGTCAGCTGGCTTTTCGTGTTTCTCTCCGAAATGAGTAATTAAAAACGGCCAGTTTTCTGTTTCGAGATAGTCTTTATTATCATTCAGCTGATCCGCATCGAAATACGTACGACAGTAAAGGGTTTTACCGTTATCGCTATATCCGGTAATCACGCCCCACTCCGGTGCGACGCGCAGATTGATGGCGATGATAGGCTTCCCACGCAGGATGTCTGCAACAATTCGCCGCCGCTCCGTATTGCGGTCATCTTTATCAAGTCGGCACGCCCACACAGGTTTGTATCCTATTGCGTTATACAGAGGCACATCATAGGAGAACGCCACCAGCGCGTCCAACGCGCTCCAGTCCCAGACCTCGCAAAAAGCAATTCGATAACAGGCTCCCGACATACCCATGATTTGCTCATAGGTGTAGGCCTCGCCCATAAATTTCAAGGCGGCAAATAAAGCACCCGCCCATGTACAGGGCATGGTGTTGTTTGCACCCCATTCAAGCGGCATAATACCGGGAAGAATACAGGCCGAGGTATCTTTTAGTTCAAGCGCCGTGCGGTTGTCGATA
>JAQVLL010000152.1 GCA_028704195.1 Smithellaceae bacterium | reverse complement strand
CTTAAAATTCTTTGTATTGCGCTTAATAAATGCTCCTCGGGTAGTATGTAATCGCATTTGAGGCGCTGAAAGCCAGTCCAGATAAGGCTTTCAGCGATTAGACCGTTCTATTGGCGAAAGTTCTGTTTGAGCTGACCGCGAGAGAACTCGGATTAACAGGAAACTGGAGTCAAAATGAATCCGCCCCTGAAATAAAACCGTTGGAATATATCATAAGCTGGCTGGCCGGCTGAACCAACAGGGGAACCTGAAATGATGGACACCGCGATTCAAACGATCCCCTCCATTTTCAATACTTTTGCCCCGCGGATTCTACCTTCCTTCAGATCGACAAGCGCCCGGTTGGCATCGGCAAAGGGATATTCTTCGACGTCAGGTATAATGGGGATACGGCTGGCGATTGCCAGGAACTCCTCAATATCCCGACGCGCCACGTTCGCCACGCTTTTCAGTTCCTTTTCCTGCCAGAGATGCAGCGGATAGTCCATCCGGAGCATCTGATCACGGTCCGTTTCTTCCTTGCGGATGGCGTTGATGACGAGCCTTCCCCCGGGCGCAAGGTTTTCCAGTGCTTCAATCACCGGTTTCCATGCAGGGGTTGTATCAATGACCGCGGCAAGCGTTTTCGGACTTTTGTCGGTTGTTTCGCCCGACCAAGAAGCCCCCAGCTCCATGGCAAATTGTCGCTCGCGCGCAGACCGCGCGAACACAAATATTCCTGAACGGGGATAAAGATGACGGGTCAGCGTTAGGACCAGATGCGCCGACGCGCCAAAACCGGTAAGTCCCAGAGATTCGCCGTCGCGAAGGCCGGCCAGACGAAGAGAGCGCCACCCGATGGCACCCGCACATAAAAGCGGGGCGGCCTGTGCGTCGGAAAAGACAGGAGGAATGGGAAAAGCGAACTCCTGATCCACAACCACATACTGCGCATATCCGCCCGGAAGATCGCGCCCTGTCGCCTTGAAATCAGGACAGAGATTTTCAAGCCCTCCAAGACAATAACGGCATTTTCCACAGGACGACCCGATCCAGCCGATACCTACCCGCAGACCGGCAGCATGCTTTACAGCATTCGGACCCTGTTTTTCCACAAAGCCGACAATTTGATGACCCGGAACAAAAGGAAATGAGACAGGAGGAGTCCGGCCCTCAATTTCATCGAGTTCCGTGTGGCAGACACCACAGGCGGATACACGAACCCGAATCTGCCTTTCACCGGGAACCGGATCGGGTAGTTCCACAAAAGAAAGCGGCCGTGGATTGTCACGAACATTCGTAATTTTTTCCAGAACAGCCGCTTTCATAATCTTATTTCAATGCTGCAGGCATTTTCAGCGGCACATCAACCGGCTGAATATATTGATTAAGAAGGCCCCTAGTCCCGTTAACCTTCAGTTTCTCAAACAGGAAGGCAAACTGACGTTCCAGTGCATCGCAGATCCGGCTGCGGACATCCGCCGGCAGATGCCATAGTTCCAGTTTGAACGGCCCGAATGCTTTCTTGCGGGTTTTGTAAATGAACTGTTCTTCCGTGTCTTTCTCTTTCCATTCATCTTTCTTTTTGCTTTTTAAATAATCATAAATTTTTACCCGCAACTCATCCGGAAATTCACTGCTGTCAAAAATCATATTCTGGAAACCGGTGGCCAGGTGAATTTCGGCGGTTCCGGTAGCGGGAAAACGATCAAACGCTTCATCCGGCAGCGTGGAGGCCCCGTGTTGAACCGCTCCTGACAAACCGTATTTCAGGCGCGATGTTTCCGATAATTTCTGCAAAACGTCAAAATCAATTTTAACCTTAGCGACCGTTCCGTCAGCCAGAGGAATGCCGCCGTGCGTTGTCCCTGTCTGCACACTAATCTTGCTGATACCTTTCAACGCGTCGCCCCGCTTTTTGAGTTCTTCTAAATAGCCATCCATGTATGCCTGCAATTCTTCGACTGTGCTGTTCTTGCCGCCGACCTCTCCGATTTCGCCGCCCACGGATATGGTAATCCCCTGCGGCTCCAGATCGCGGATCATCGTCGTCAATTCAGCCGCCAGCGAAAAATTAGTCCTTTGTTGATCTTTAATGGTGGGTTGAGACAAATCAACCAGTGTGGACGTATCAATGTCGATATTGTAAAATCCGGCTTCAATCGCTTCCCAGATCAGATTTTTGACCCCCTGTGTTTCCTTTTCAGCGTCCGCGGCAAATTTCTTCGCATTGATCTGGAAATGATCACCCTGAATAAAAACCGGACCCCGCCAACCGGATTTGACGGCGGCGGCGGTAACCGCACAGGTATATTCGAATGGCCTTTGACTGGTATAGTCTATTTCCGAGCGGGCGATTTCAAAGAGAACCGGACCCACATTTCCTTTCATTGCGGCGCGGAATACCGCCTGCGCAGCATCGTAGGTAATCCCGCGGAGATTGATTGCATGAACCGTGAAACCACCGACTTCCTTTCGGCCCATCGCTTCATAAAGCGCCTGTATCGATGAAGACATGATCCCCAGCGCCGCGGCTCCCCGGCGAATCAGAAAGCCCGCTGCTTCCTTTGTTCCCGAATCGGGGCTAAACACAACAGTATACATTAAATCATCGATCAATTTTCCCTGAAATCTGCCTTCGTCTAAAACGCGGACGTCGTCCTCATCAATGGCGAGGATCGATTCACATCCCTTTTGCAGTTGATCTTTGTTTTCGTAAATCATGGCTGCTCCTTCTTATCTTGAATTATTGCGACAGAAATTGTTCTGCCATGGTCACTTCCGCTGTAGAACCGATATAAATCGGCGAACGTTGATTGACCGAGGTCACCTTTACGGATAAAATATCCTGTTTACCGTCTGTGGCCTTACCACCGGCCTGTTCCGTGATGAAGGCCATTGGCTGCAGCTCGAACAACAGCCTGAGTTTTCCCTGCGGTGATTTTTTCAGCGCTGGATAGGTGAACAATCCTCCCCGCTTAATCAGAACCTGATTAATATCGGGAACAAACCCGCCGCTGTAGCGCAGTTTGTAGCCATCCTGCTCCAGCTTTTCGATAAATTTTAAATGCGCGTCCGTCCAGTCTTTGCGCAGCCCTCCCGGTGAGAAGATGGATCCTTTTTCTTTAAGCATAATTTTTTCTTCAGAAAGGACGTATTCCCCTTCACGATCCAGAACAAACTCGTGCGCACCTTTGCCCGCCGAATAAATCATCGTGATCAGCGGACCGTATGTGATATAAAGTGCAGCTACCAGAGAATTTCTGCCATAATCAAAGATCGATTTCTGGTGGATGCCGATAATCGTGCCTATAGCCAGATTGGTGTCCACGAGCGACGATCCGTCCAGCGGATCGGCAGTAACAATGTATTTTCCATGCCCGTTGCCAATGGCAATAATATCTTCCAGCTCTTCGGAAGCGTAATGGCTCACAAATCCAGAGTGATGCAGTTTATTTTTCAAGATGTCATCAGTTATACGATCCAGAGCCAGTTGTTCTTCACCGTAAATATTTCTAAACCCTGCCAGCTTGCGATTAGATTCATGAATTTTAGCGGAGATGTACTTGCCGACTACGGCAATCTGCCAGATCAGACGGCGCAATTCCACTTCGACGCCATCCAGCCACATGTGTCGCCTCAGATCAACGATGTTTTTTGCGAAATCATTTATGCCTTCGCCCATAGGTGCTCCTTTTCATTGTCCCTGCACGCGAAGATTATCCCTGAAAACGGTACGGACCCATCAGCGGGCAGGGTTTTGCTGTTGCCCTGACAAAGCTTCACATCCGGTATTCTTTCAGAACCGGCTTATGTGCATAGCCGCCGTGAATCAGCGCTTCCGCATAAGGGGAGATATTCTGCCACCGGCGAAGCGCGACGATCCCTGATCCTCTTCACCTTGCATGGTCACATCCATGACCATCAGCGCAGTTAACGGGATGGCGGCATATTCAGCCTGTCGGTAATTTTCCATGGCGTCGCTTTGACTTTTCGTCGTCACGACGCCATAACCTGTATACTTCAACAAATCCTTCCGGTTGCATCCGGAAACATTTGCCGATCATCAATCAACCACCTGTCAGCAAGCTACGGAGAATGAACGCTCGTCCCGCGTGAGCGGGATCAAAAACGAACACTCCCTGCGGGAACAGGCACAACCTCTTTTATTGATCCGCCGTTCTTGATCGATCCACTTTGCCGATCGGGACCGTTGTGCAAACCGCAAAAACCTCTTGGTCGCCTCTCACGGCTGGAAACGACAGTCCGGTAAACAATCATAATGTCCTTTAATTTCTGACACTTCATCAATATTGAACACCGGGGCCTGCTTTTCATCTGCACCTGAAACCCTCGCGGGATAATTAACCAAATATCCATTACCTTTACAAGCAAATATTTAAAAAAATGTCTTTCCGCAAAAGGCTGTGTCTGAAAAAAAGGATTTGACTGAAGCTGTCTTTCTCTGATTGTTCAAGGATATCCGGATGGATTTACGGCATTATTGCAGTATTTTTTCCACCGTTAATTTGGGTCAGGCCTTATTTTCCCCAGATCGGGAAAAAATATTTTTTCCCCCTCCACTCGAAAACTGAGCACATCAATGTGCAGCCGCCGCATTGGACGCACATATTGCTCCACTTTGTCCTCCGGCAACAAAAGAATGGGGGAAGAATGACCTGCCTGAACGGATTTTTGCAAAAGCAGTTTTGCCGCCACAGCCATCACCGTTTTCTCCCTTGTGTCAGCACAAACGGCAATCATATGAGACAGGCCGTCCGAAGCCGGCTGCGTCACGAACAACTCAACATTTGTGTCATTAGCGACCTTGAACTTCCAGCGGCACAGAAGCGCAGCCAGCTGATGGATAATCAAGTCATGGTCACAGGCATCGGCAATATTATTCGGAGATAATGAGGGCAGGCTTCCCACAAGCTCCTCATGAAAAGCCGCCTCCGAAAAATTAAGTGAGGTCTGGGAAGAAAACGATGCCGCCGATTTGAGTTTTTCAATTTTCCTGACAAACTGGGCTGCCTGCAGGGCAAAACGGGGGCTCTGAAGTGCACCGATCACCGCAACTTCCGCCAGTGAATCGCCATCTTCCATCCAGGCCCAGTTCCCACGATAGTTTTCTTCAAAAAGGGTCTTTCCGATTCCCTTTTTCCCGCCGCCGATTTTACCCCGATGTATCACATAGATATGGTTCCATGCGTCCCGGGCAAAAGCCCCACCCGTTTTCCGGTCGATTCCCACCCGGGGAAAATTGATTTCCGCTGTTATCGGCAGGTGGCCGGATGCCTGTGGTTTACCAAGTCCGAACGCATTCCAGTAACGGATATTTTTTGCCGAGTGGGAATATATCCAGATGCCGAGTCTTTTTGACCAGGAGACCTTCGCGCTGAAACTCGCGCCCTGGTGCCCCAGCATTACCCTGATCTTTTCGTCCATGAACGGCCGGAAAGCTCCCGCGAACTGCCGTGCATATCTGGCAGTCAGTTTCTCGTCTTCAATAACTTTAAGCATTCCCGCATCCTTGAGCTTTTCGCCTTTCACCTTTTGCCTTTTGCCTTTTGCTTTTCGCCTGTCTTTACACTGATCCAGCCGTTTTTTGAAGCGGACAATTGCACCCGAAAAAACGATCGCTCCCAGAATCGT
>JAQVLL010000151.1 GCA_028704195.1 Smithellaceae bacterium | reverse complement strand
TTGACAGCAACGGCAACAAAACCGTCCTGCCCAAAATAGATCCTTACGAAGAAATCTACCGGGAAGAGGAGCTCTACTACCGTCTGGTCAACCCGGACTGGCTGAATCCGGGAGTGATAAAAAAAGCTTCAATTGAAAAAGTAGGACCATGGGATAGCTATTTGGAAAACCTGGATATAGCCGAAACCTTCCACGACAATCTTACTGCTGCGTCTATTCATCCCGAAACTTACCAGTATTATGCTTCGGGAATTGCCAGTGCGGACAGGGTGGTTTTCACCCGTGCCGATGACACGTTGCTGGCAGCCGTCAAGCGGAAACTGGGGCTCACGGAGAATAAAATCAGTAAGAAGAACTCCCTGGTGTTTAAGGCGGAAAAAGGGGCCGGGGTCATCGGGAAACCCGTTTTAATCGAAATGGCGGGCAAACTGCTTTCTCCTTCTGTGATTACGGACACCGACTGGTATCAAAACCGCGGCGGCTACCGGGACCGGGTCAATGACCAGGGCCTTCCCGCAAAAGACGGAGACCTGCAGATGGTGACCCTGCAGCTTCCCGACGGGGCGGGTGACGGCACCGTTCCGGAATCATCGGCCATGGCCCTGCAATTACCGACGGACACGCAGCGGACGTTTTGCATTGCCGACCGGCATGAGTTTGAGATGATTTTTGGCGGGCAGAATCAGCGCCTGAAGCCGAAACACCAACCGGACTTCGACGAAGGATATTTCGATCGCGGCCATGAACCGGTTTTAAATACCTCCAGCGCCCGGTTCATCACCTTTACTGTCATCGAGAATATCTGTCGTAAAGAAATCAGACGCCTGCTGGCAGAATAAAGTTTTAAGGGATAAAAATTAAGGAACAAGGTCCGCTTCGACAGGCTCAACGACTGAAAAAACAAGGTGCAAGGGCCAAGGTTCAACGTAAAAAAAGAAAGGCGCTAAAGCGCCGTCAATAAAAAAGCCGACACTCCGAAGGAGCGTACGGCTCACAATGTAATCCTTGTTCCTTCACCTTGGACCTTGGGTCTTAAATCTTTTCAGTTCCTTAAAATCCAGCGTTGCAAAATAGTCCTTCACCGTTTCTGCACGTCGGATTTGGACCACGGACCCGTCTTCCCTGAGGAGCAACTCAGCAGAACGGAGCTTGCCGTTATAATTAAAGCCCATCGCAAACCCGTGCGCACCGGTGTCATGGATAACAACCGTGTCGCCGGGTGTCAGTTTAGGCAGCATGCGGTCAATGGCAAACTTATCATTATTTTCGCAAAGAGATCCGGTAACATCATATAAGACATTATGAGGACGTTTTTCTTTGCCTAACACGGTGATGTGATGATAAGCGCCGTAGATGGCCGGCCGCATCAGATTGGTCATGCAGGCATCGAGGCCAACGAATTTTTTGTAAGTGTCCTTGATATGCAGGACTTTTGAAACAAGATAACCATAGGGTCCGGTGATATACCGCCCGCATTCGGTGAAGATTTTCAAGGGTGCAAAACCGCCACCGAAAATGATTTGCTCATATTTTTCCTTAATGCCCCGGCTCATAGCCGTCAGGTCAATACGATCCTGTTCGGGCCGGTAGGGGATGCCGATCCCTCCGCTCAGATTGGCGAATTCGAAGCGGATGTTCAAGGCGTGGGAGATATCAACGATCAGCTTAAAAAGAATGTCTGCCGTTTCGATAAAATAGTTCGGATCAAGTTCATTGGAAGCCACAAAAATATGGATGCCGAAACGTTTGATGCCTTTATCCCTGCAGATACGATAGCCCTCAAAGAGCTGATCACGCGTAAATCCGTACTTTGATTCTTCAGGGTGGCCGATGATCACGTTGCCTTTTTTAAGCGGGCCGGGGTTGTAGCGGAAGCAGATCATGTCGGGAAGACCGGCGTTTTTTTCCAGGTATGCGATATGAGAGAAGTCGTCCAGATTAATCGTAGCGTTCAGCTTCCTGGCTTTTACAAACTCCTCGGCCGGTGTGTCATTGGAGGAAAACATGATTTCCTCGCCTCTGAAGCCGGTTTTTTCCGACATCACCAGCTCCGCCAGTGAACTGCAATCCACTCCGAATCCTTCGGCCTGAAGTATTTTCATGATATATGGATTGGGACAGGCCTTGACTGCGAAGTATTCCCTAAACCCCTTATTCCAGGCAAAGGCCTTTTTGAAGTCGCGCGCATTCTTCCGAATGGCTTTTTCATCATATATGTGGAAGGGAGTCGGATATTTTTCAATGATGGCGTCCATTTGTTTCTTGGTAAAGGGCAGTCTTTTTTCCGGCATACATTTGTCTCCCGCATTCAATTTGTCATGAACATTTACGGCAAAACCCTGAATTTATCAACGCCATTTTCGATCACGACTTCAGATACCGTTTTGATCAGGCAAGATAATTGATGGCAAAGTAGATGGCGGCGGAAATGACGGCAGAGACGGGGATGGTTAAAATCCAGGCCCAGATGATGTTTCCTGCGACTCCCCAGCGGACGGCGGAAAGCCTTTTGGTGGCGCCTACCCCGACGATCGCACCTGTGATGGTGTGCGTGGTGCTGACCGGTATTCCTGCCACGGTTGCCCCGATGATGGAGCAGGCCGCAGCCGTTTCGGCACTGAAACCACCAATGGGTTCAAGTTTAGTAATTTTGGTTCCCATGGTTTTCACGATCCGCCAGCCGCCAAACATGGTCCCCAGAGAAATCATCGAATAGCATGCGATAATCACCCAGACGGGAATATGAAAGGTATCGCCCAGAAGTCCTTTACTGAAAAGGGCCATGGCGATGATCCCCATGGTTTTTTGCGCGTCATTCATACCGTGTGATAACGAATAAACCGCTGCGGATACGAGCTGAAGTTTCCGAAAAATGAAGTCGGATTTAGCGATAGTGGAATTGCGGCTCATATTCATGGCCAGAACCATGAAAATAAAACCAAGCACCATGCCGAGCGCCGGGGAAACAACGATGAAAATGGTCGTTTTCGTGATTCCCGACCAAACCAGGGTTTGGCTTCCTGCCTTTGTGATGGCTGCTCCGATCAGTCCGCCGATCAATGCATGTGATGAACTGCTGGGCAATCCATAATACCAGGTGATGATGTTCCAGATAATCGCGCCGCCCAATGCGGACAGGATGACGAGATTATCGACAATGTCAATATGGATGATACCTTTACCGACGGTGTGGGCGACTTCTGTTCCAACAAAAAAAACGGCAGCAAAATTAAAAAAAGCAGCCCAGATGACAGCATGTTTTGGTGAAAGAACGCGAGTGGACACAACAGTGGAAATGGAATTGGCTGAATCATGAAACCCGTTTAGAAAATCAAAAATCAGCGCAATTACCACCAGAACAAAAACAAATGCCATCGAATCAAGCATGTTTCAGGACTATCCCTTCCACGGTGTTGGATACGTCTTCACAAACATCTATGGCTTCCTCAATTCTTTCAAAAATTTCTTTCCATTTAATCAGCTCGATGGCGTCTTTTTCTTTGATAAAAAGCTCGGTAATAATGCTTCTTAAAACAACATCACCGGCATTTTCCAGGGTGTTGATTTCCACGCAGCCGTCGAGGATCATCTTGGAATTCTTCATGTCGCGCAGACCGTGAATAATCTCTTTGATTTTTTTTATGGCTTGAAAAAGGATTTCCGCCTGCTTGATGATTTCATCATCCGGCTTTTTAACCTTATACATGTGAATGCGGATGGCGGTAGCTTCGATGACGTCTATAATGCTGTCCATTTTATTGACCAGTGCGTAAATATCTTCGCGGTCGATAGGTGTTAGGAAGGTCTTGTGCATTCTTTCGTATGTTTTATGAGTAATGCCATCCGCTTCATGCTCAATTTCTTTGAGACGGGAAACTTTTGCGGCGGAATAATCGCGATTTTTGGTCATTTCGAGGAAAAATTTGCCGCCTTCTTCAATTTTATCGGCAAGCTCTTCAAAGTAATTAAAGAAATTTTCTTCTCTAGGAAACAGGCGCATAAGCAGATTCTCCTTTTTTCCTCAAATATGCATTTGGACATCTTAAAGTCAGGAGTGCTCTAGCGAATTATGGGGGAAAATGCAAGGACTTATGAGAATTCCAGCGGAGAATTTAGCCTTAATATTTGTTATTATAAGACTTTGGAGTAAATAATTTTGCTGTCGCCGGGTGCGTAGAAGTCTTTGAGGACGGCCTCGGCAATGTAACCGCAGTTCTGATAAAATCGTTGAGTAGGCGTATACTGATCGCGCGACGATGTTTCCGCATACAGACGTTTGCCGCCCATTCCACGGATGATTTCTTCTGTTTTTTGCAACAGCATTTTACCCAGTTTTTTGCCGCGAACGTTTTCGGAAACGGCAATCCAGTAAAGATCATAACTAGCGGCGGTGGCCGGTATCAGGCCGTAACAAGTGTATCCGACAACCTGCCCGTGATTTTCGGCAAAAAGGAATTGATAGGAGCTTTGCTGTCCGTTTTCAAGCCTATCAGTGGCCAGTTCACATGCCAGTTCCACTTCCTCCCTGGAAAAGAAACCGCTTGATTGAACGATGTTTAAGATTGCCCCAAGATCTGAAGGCTTAATCTCCTGTCTGTAACACAGGGTCATCATAAGGATCCTCCATTTTGTGGAATACCGCTGCGAAACATAAAGTAAACCGCTCCGACCATGCAGAGCGATGCCCAGAGGTAATCCAGCTTGAGAGGCTCCTTCATATAAAGGATTGCGAAACCGGCAAACACCGTCATGGTAATGACTTCCTGGATAATTTTAAGCTGGCCCAAAGAGTAATGCTGAAAACCAATGCGATTGGCCGGCACCTGCAAAACATACTCAAAGAATGCAATCCCCCAGCTTATCATGATGACGAAAAACAGGGGTTTGGTGTTGAAGTTTTTCAAATGCCCATACCAGGCGAACGTCATGAACAGATTGGAGAAGATCAGCAATAAAACAGGCTTTAACACAAGATAATACCTCCTCAGGGTTGGATGGCGCTCCGTATGATTGTACCGATCGCATCAGCATACCGGATCGAAGCCTGATCCAGGGCGGCGGCAAACCCTGCATCCGGAGACAGGCAGGGATTGGCGTTGATTTCCAGAACAAAAGGATTTCCCTGAGCATCAACGCGGAAATCTATTCGGACGTAACCGCGCAGACCGAAAAGATGCCAGATCGCGAGGGAGGTATCCCTCAATGCACCAATCAGGCCGGTATCATGAGGGCCCATATCAAAAGAGCGTATAGTATTGTCGTATTCAAATGAGTCTTCAACCCATTTGGCACGGTAATCGAGAAATTTTAATTTTCCCGGTGGGAAATTATGAAAGAGGATTTCCGCAGTCGGCAGAATCTGCACGCCCCCCTCAATGGCCAGAAGAGCAATATTAAACTCACGGCCGTCAATGTAGGCTTCTGCAAAGCAGTCCATGCCGAGATTTTGTTGTCGATCCCGCAGGGTATTGAGAAGGATTTCGCGGTTTGCGGTCTGAAGAATGGCTTCGTCATCAAGGCCAACGGAAGCATCCTCCCAGGAAGGCTTGATAATATAGGTATTGGTATCGGGTTGGCCGGTGGCGAGGCCTGATGAGGTCAGCCATGGCGGCGTGGCGATACCGGCCGCTTGCA
>JAQVLL010000150.1:3983-5680 GCA_028704195.1 Smithellaceae bacterium | reverse complement strand
CTCCTTCACGGCTTAAGAGGGAGACCAGTCCCATCTCCCGCAGGTACATCTTCACGGGGTCCCCGGTTTTTCCCACACCGGGAACCAGTGCCAGGGCCTCGGAAAACTTGGACGGCAGAGCATCTTCCACCGGTTTTTTTACCACCAGTTTTTCACCCTGCTCGGTGTCAATAATGTCTATGTTCTTTTCCCCGAATAACATGATGATATCATCGATCTGGTCCGAAGAATTAACATCCGGCGGCAACATATCATTGACATCATCGTAGGTTAAAAATCCTTTTGCTTCCCCCAGTGAAAGTAATTTTTTGAATTCATCGGACTGGATCTGTTTGGCCATCTGGCAACCCCCAAAATTCATTATTGGTTATTGTAGTTGTTTTTCTTCCCTCATCAAATTCTGCTTCTGAAAAATCAGCTCCCGGATCAGTTCCCCATCACCGCTCTCCTGGGCCTGCCTCAATTTCAGCTGAATCACGCGCTTCTGTTCTTTGTACCATTTTTCCCTGATTCTCCGGACATTGTCCGCAAAATTGCGATCCACCATGTTCTCATCGGTCGGAGGGGCTTCAATACTTAACTTGTAGATACTTTCCCGAAGGAGTTTGTCTTCATCCGATGACAGAATCATGTTAATGTCAATGTAGCCAAGCAGTTTGTAGGTCTCGATAATTTTATCACCGAGTTTTTGAAGTGAAGGCTCCATAAAATAATTTAATATTTTTTCACTTTCCACAAACAGTGTCTTTTGCGGATATTCCAGCATCAGCCTGATCAGATTCATTTCAATCGGATTCAGGTGTATTTCGGCTGATCGCTTCAAGGCCGCAACACCTGCCTGCTGAATCTTCCCCGCCTTGCGGTGTGCCGCTTTTTTCAAGAGGGTTTGGTCAATTCCCAATTTCTCCGCGATGCGCTTGATGAAAAGATTTTTTTCAATCTCATCGCTTATTTTCCCCACGAATTCCATCGCGGTTTTCACCAGGTCACGGTTTTCTTCAAAGGTACTGCCGTCTCCCAGAACGTTATCGATATAATAATCGCTGATGGCAGGCGCGGCGGCGATCAGTTCCTCCAGTTTTTCTTTTCCGTATTTTTTGATGTAATCATCCGGATCACACCCTTCAGGGAGAACCAGAGCCCGGGCGTGCAGGTTCGCTCCTAAAAACAACTCTAAAGAGCGGTCCAATGCTTTTCGTCCGGCTATATCGGGGTCGAACAGCGCCACAACATTCTGAGTATAGCGGCGTAAAAGTTCCAAATGATCTCTTGTCAGCGCTGTGCCCAGTGTTGCGACCACATTGCGGACGCCTGCATTCCACAACGATATGGCATCAAAATAGCCCTCGACAATCAGGCAAAAACCGCTCTGGCGGATTGCATCCCTGGCCCTGAAAAGACCATACAGGTTTTTGCCTTTGGTATAAACCGGCGATTCCGGCGAGTTAAGGTATTTCGGTTCACCCTCCCCCAGAATCCGGCCGCCAAAGGCAACGATCTCGCCAAAAATATTTTCAATCGGAAAGATCAGCCGCCCCCGAAAGCGGTCGTAGAAGCTTCCTTCTTTACCGGCGGCAACCAGACCGGCCTGTTCGGCCAGCTTCAACGATAAGCCGCTGCTTTCGATATAATCGGTCAAAGAACGCCAGGTATCCGGCACATACCCCAACCGGAATTGTTTGACGGTTTCTTCGGTA
>JAQVLL010000150.1:0-3973 GCA_028704195.1 Smithellaceae bacterium | reverse complement strand
TAAATTCAACTGAATAATCTCATCGCGCAGGGAATCTTTTTCACCACCTTCCCTGCCGAACACGCGAACAGGCAGGACAACACCCGTCTTTTCTGCGAGCTGTTTAACAGCTTCCGGAAAGCTCTTATTGGCAATTTTCATCAGCAGGGTAATGACGTTGCCCCCTTCCCCGCATCCGAAACAGTAAAATATCTGCTTCTCGCGGTTGACGGTAAATGAAGGTGTTTTTTCCTGATGAAAAGGACAAAGCCCCAGATAATTCCTGCCTGCCTTTTTCAGGGTCAGATATTCGGAGGCAAGCTCGACAATATCCACCCTGCTTTTTATTTCTTCAATCTTGCTTTCATCAAAACGCACGAATAATCGCCTTGTATCTCTTAAGTTCTTCCTGAAGCCCGTATAGATGAGGCCCTTATTGGGATAAAAGTGCCTTCACTTTTTCGCCGGCGGCTTTTCCATCTGCCTTGCCGGTAATCTGCGGCATTAAAATCTTCATGACCTTGCCCATATCCTTAATGGAAACGGCACCGATATCAGCAATCGTTTTTTGAATGAGCCGATCGACTTCTTCGTCGGACATCTGCTCGGGCATGAATTCCTGCAGGATTTTCAATTCCGCCTCTTCTTTTTCCACCAGGTCCTGTCTTCCACCTTTGGCAAACTGTTCGATGGAATCTTTTCTCTGCTTCACCAGCCCGGACAGTATCTGCATGGTCTCCGTTTCATTGAGCGGCTGCTTCAGGTCGATTTCTTTGTTGTGCAGCGCTGTTTTCAGCATGCGGACAGCGGAAAGCCGTACTTTGTCTTTGGCTTTTGCCGCTGATACCATTTCTTCGTTGATCCTGGCATTAACATCCATAATAATTTACCTCAAATTAACCCAACTGATCTTCCAGTTTTCTGCCGCCGAGCAGATGCATATGCAAATGAAACACGATTTGTCCCCCGTCGGCATTGCAGTTTATAACCGTACGGAACCCTCCGTCGGCCACATTTTTTATTTTAGCGACTTTCTGCGCAGCTGTGAACAGAAGCCCCACAATATCCTTTTGGTCTGTGTCAACATCCATCAGCGTAGCAACATGTTTTTTCGGAATGATAATGACATGCACCGGCGCCATCGGATGAATATCATCAAAGGCGAGAATGGCGTCATCTTCGTAAACCTTCGTGCAGGGAATATCCCCCTTGATAATTTTACAAAAAATACAATCCGACATATTTTTCTTCCTCCCCCTGACTCTATGAGGTCTTGCCTGTCTTTGCGATGGCGTCTTCCAATGCAATCGCACCCGTGTAGAGCGCACGGCCGACAATCACTCCAAAGAAAGAGCAGTCCCTGACAGCCAGCAAACGATCAATGTCCGCAAGGGCGGCCACACCGCCGGAAGCAATCACCGGGATGTTTACCGCCATGGCAAGGGCCGCGGTCGCCTCCACATTGACACCCGTCTCCATGCCGTCGCGCTGGATGTCCGTATAAACGATGGCCTGAATCCCGCAGTTTTCATAACATCGCGCCAGTTCAACCGCCTGTCGGCTGGTCTTTTGCGTCCATCCGCGTACAGCAACCCGGCCATCCAGCGCGTCGATTCCGAGAATAATTTTACCGGGATGGATGCGGGCAGCCGTCTTTACAAATTCTTCATCCTGAATCGCTGCCGTGCCAAGAATTACACTCGACACGCCGTTTTGCAGATAATAATTGATCGTCTCCATGCTGCGGATGCCGCCGCCAACCTCAACCGGCACGGAAACAGATTTTGCAATCTCGCAAATGACGGGGGCGTTCTTCGGCAGCCCGGCCACGGATCCATCCAGATCAACAAGGTGAATCCTCTGCGCGCCTTTTTCAACCCAGCGCTTTGCCATATCCGCGGGATGATCACCATAGACGGTCACACGGTCAAAATCACCCTGTGCCAGACGGACACATTGTCCGTTTTTGATATCAACCGCGGGAATGATGATCAACGTAAACCCCTTTGTGAAAAATGCCCCCGATCAGAGCGGGCGGTATCCTTTGGACACGTTCTCACCCGAATCAGGGCCCAAAGCCTGAAAACGTTTTGAATACCTCGTCAACACCCAGTTTCGTCAATTGACGTGCGGTCACCCACTTGGCGCCGCCTTTGACAAAAGAAAATACCTCGTAGATATTTTCCGTCAGAGATCTCTGTGTTTTATCAAACACCCCGCGCCACAGCGTGGTGCCATCCTTGACGGAAATCAGGTGAATCTCAAAAGCGACCGATGCTGGATGCTCGGTAGAATAAGCGTAACCGACTCTCTCACGGTAACGATAAACGAACCCGACGGCCAGAACGTCCGCGTGCAGTTCATTCCCGACCTTCAGGACCTTCTCCATCAGGGACCGCTTTTCAAAACCGGCACTGACCTGATGATAGATCTTTTCCGTTTCTTCCGAAGGAATGATTTCCACATCTTTCAAATCCCTCAGCTTGTCCGCAAAAATTTCCTCGAGCACCCTTTCCGCGCCCTCGACAACGCTCCCACCGGGATTGATGCTGCCGCAAATCGGGCATCGGACCGTTGACGACCCGTCTTCCGGCATCACCGATTGAAAAGGAATCACTACCAGACGTTTGATGGCGCCTCCACCGGGAAGCGCAGTTTTCGAAGGCTGCATCTTTTCCTCGGCCTGGAGTGACTGTGACGCAAGAAAAAGAAACCCCAACACCAGCAACACTAAACCCCATTTCTTGATCCGGAAACTATTTTTCAATTCAGAAAACCTGGCCTTTCCATCAAAGCATTCCTTTTGTGGACGGAATCTTTGATATTTCCGGGTTAATATTCACGGCCTGCCTTAACGCCCGTCCAAAAGCTTTAAAGACCGCCTCAATGATGTGGTGGCTGTTGCTGCCATACGCTAAATTAATGTGCAATGTGATCCTGCTGTGGTCCGTGAAAGCCTTAAAAAATTCTTTTACCAGAGCCGGGTCGAAACCTCCGATTTTCCGGCGCTCGTACCGGACCTTGTATATCAGGTAAGGACGGCCCGAAATGTCGATATTGACATGACACAGGCACTCATCCATCGGCAGGGACGCCGAACCGTATCGATTGATGCCGGTCTTGTCCCCCAGTGCCTGCCCTACCGCCTGCCCGAGACAGATGCCCAGATCTTCCACGAGATGATGATCGTCGATCTCTGTGTCGCCCTTGCTTTTTATCCCGAGTTTGAACCGGCCATGACGCGCGAACAGATCCAGCATATGATTTAAAAAAGGAATCGTCGTGTCGATTCTGCCGCCCTCGGATTTATCCAGATCAATATCCAGCACAATATCCGTTTCCGTTGTTTTGCGGACTATTTTCGCTTTTCTGGCCATCACTGCCCTCCGGATTATATGAGTTTGTTCAATGGGTACTCTATAATGCCTTCCGCTCCGGCTTCGAGCAGCCGCGGAATTAGATCACGCACAACGCCCGTATCAACCACAGACTCGATGGCAAACCATTCTTCGGAATAGAGGCTGGAAATCGTCGGGGCTTTGAGTGAGGGCAGAAGGCTCATCACGCTGTCCAGATTGGCCTTGGACACGTTCATTTTCATACCGACTTTGCCCATCGCCAGAAGGGATCCGTTTAATAAAGTCCGGATCTGCTCGATCTTTTTACGCTTCCAGGGATCATTCCAGGCCACACGATTGGCAATCAGCTGCGTGTTGGACCTCATCAGCTCATGAACAATCCTTAATTTGTTCGCCCGGATGGTTGATCCCGTCTCTGTCACTTCTACGACCGCATCGACCAGGCCGTCCACAACCTTTGCTTCCGTGGCCCCCCAGGAAAACTCCACACTGACATTGATCTTTCTTTCAGCAAAGTAACGTTTGGTGAAATTAACCAGTTCGGTGGATATGTGCTTCCCTTCCATATCTTCGAGGGAGCGAATCGGTGAATCCTGCCGCACCACCAGAACCCATCTTGCCTGACGCGTGGAGAC
>JAQVLL010000149.1 GCA_028704195.1 Smithellaceae bacterium | reverse complement strand
TTGGCTTTACCGGACGCTACTTCAATGATGATTACACCCTTGAACAGATAAAAACCGCGAGTCTCAAACTCCTGATGGGCAGCTCTCTCGGATTGCCTTCCCTGGAACGTGTTGATCTTTTCCCGGAAGCATATCCGGCAGGGGACGCGGACATCGATCTGTCTGAGGACAAACGGCGCAGCAAATGGTTTATTGCGGCTTGTGCCGCCGCACCGCTGGCCCTGCTGATTACGTTATTTGTTACGTACTGCTTTATTCTGAACAATGTCGGTGAAAACTATCTACAGATGGTGATGAAATGAAAAAGAAAATGATACCATTCCTCAAAATCTTTTTCATTGGCTCCATAACCATTTTCATCGCACTGGTTGTTATCGGTATTGCACTGGTCTTGCATTGGCCCTGGTGGGCAATCCTGTTTCTTCTGCTTTTCATCGGCAGCCTGGTGCTTGGAGGGTTTTTCATCCGCAATCTGCTGGATCAGCGAATGGGAAAACAATTTGAAGAAAGCATTGTCGCGCAGGATAATGCCCAGATTCAAACCCTGTCAGAGAAAGAGCAGGACAACAGAAAACTGCTTCAGGCAAAATGGAGAGAGGCGATCGACGTTCTGCGCAGATCCCACCTGAAAAAAAACGGCAATCCTCTTTATGTTTTGCCATGGTATCTGGTGATTGGCGAGAGCGGTTCGGGTAAAACAACGTCTTTAAGCAGCGCGAGACTGGCAACCCCTTTTGTGGATCTTGGCAAGACAGCCGGCATATCCGGAACGCAAAACTGCGAATGGTGGTTTCTGGAACAGGCGATTGTCATTGATACTGCGGGTAGATACTGTATCCCGGTGAACGGTGAACCAGACAGCCGGGAATGGCAGAATTTTCTGTCGCTCCTGGTGAAATACCGTAAAAAAGAACCCCTTAACGGACTCATTGTGACCATTGCCGCCGACAAACTTCTGAACGCCGGGCAACATGCGATTGAAGATGAGGCGCGCATGATGCGGCGGCGGATTGATGAATTAATGAGAGTCCTGCGGATTAAATTTCCTGTTTACGTTCTGGTGACGAAGTGTGATTTGATCCAGGGGATCAACAGGTTTTGCGAGCAGCTTCCCGTCGAAAGCCTGTCTCAGTCCATGGGTATGATCAATCAGAATTTATCAGCCGATATCCCCGCTTTTCTGGAAAACGCCATTCAGACCGTCAGCAAACGTCTGAGAAACATGCGGATGCTGATTCTTCATCAGCTCGACGCCAAGCATGTCGATCCGCCCCTTTTCTTTTTCCCTGAAGAATTCGATGACTTAAAACAGGGATTGTCCACATTTGTAAAAACGACTTTCGGTGTAAATCCTTACCAGGAAACACCTGTTTTGCGTGGGCTGTTTTTCAGCAGCGGCCGGCAGGACGGTAATCCCGTGTCTCATTTTTCCCGGAGCTTGGGGTTTACGGCGCCTCAGGAAAATTTGCCCGGCACAGCCAAAGGATTATTTCTGCATGATTTTTTTGCGAAGGTACTGCCTAAAGACCGCCATCTGCTTGCCCCGACCAGGAGATCCATAGAATGGAGCATTCTGACCGGCAACCTTGGTTTGAGCGCGTGGGCTGTTTTTTGCGTTGCCCTTTGCGGCCTGTTGAGTTTTTCGTTTCTTAAAAATTTACATACCATTGGCGGCATATCGAAGGAATTTCAAAAATTGCCCGTGCTGCATGGTGAGTATTGGTCCGATCTAACGGCTCTTGATCGTTTCCGCGAGGGAATTATCCGTATTGAAAATCAGAATAAAAGCTGGTGGCTGCCGCGCCTCGGTTTGCGGGAAAGCATCCGTGTGGAAAAAGAGATGAAAAAGCATTATTGCAGACAATATCAATCACGCTTCCTGGGACCTTTTGATCAAAACCTGATGCAGAATGCTCATGCGTTTGATTTTACCGCGTCCGATCGTGTCTATGCACAGTACATGGTGCATCTTGTCCGAAGGATCAACATTCTCAGGGACGCTCCGTATTCTTCAAACATAAAGCGCCTGAGTGAAAAGCCGCATCCGCGTTACATTGCCATGCATGACCATGATCCTGTAGATCATCCGGAAACAAAGAAGGTTATCAACAACCAGAATATTTATTACCTGGCCTGGCGTGAAGATTCTGATCAAATACAAAAAGAAATTGCGGGACTTGAGGATGCCGTAAAATCTCTCTATGGACGCCGGAACGGAAATCTGCAGTGGATGCTCGCACTGACTGATCAGCACAGTTCTCTTCCGCCGGTAACGCTCAACGATTTTTGGGGAGGCGATCAGCAGAATTCTGAGGATAGACGGGTAGAACCGTGCTTTACCCGTCAGGGCAGAGAAGTGATTGAACGCTTCTTCACTGAATTGTCTCAGGCTTACCCGGACGCGCCCTCATTAACCGCCAACAAAAACCTGTTTGACGAAAAGTATCGAACGCTTTGTTTTGAAGCCTGGCGATATTTTGCTGATGGATTTTCCAAAGGGATGGAACGGCTGAATACCCCGGCTGAATGGGACAGGATGGCAAGTGACATGGCGGGTAATGCCGGAGGCCCTTATCGGGCACTCATCGATAAAATTACCGTGCAGCTTGAACCCCTTTACAGCGGGGGGGCGCTTCCTGTCTGGTTGTCCCAGCTTGTCCGTTTTCAAACATTCAGGGCTCAGGGCAAGACATACCGGTCAGGCTTTGTGAAGACCATGACGGACTCTGTCAGAAAAACGGCAATGTCCGTTGAAAAATCGACCGGCCATGATGCCGGTGTTGAGACACTGGATATCCAGAAAGAGGACGCTCAGGCTTACCCGGAGTATCAAAATGCATTGAAAAGCATTGAGACGGCGACAACTTCAGGAAAATCGGCTTTTGAAATCGCCAGGCAAACGTTCAGTGATGACCCGGCTGTCAGCAAATCGCCTTTCCATATGGGCTATAAAGCGATTGATCGTCTGAAAAAGGGCATAGCCGGCGGTAATGATGTGGATGCGACGGTTGCCAGCTTAATATCCGGTCCTTTTGATTTTCTCTGGTTATTTGTTTGCGGCCGGACGGCCGCGCAGCTGGAAAGCAAGTGGAGCGAACACGTGCTGGCGCCGACCATGGGAATGAGCCCTCAGCAGATGATGCCTTTTCTGGTGGGGCCTGACGGCCTGGTCTGGAAATATGTTAGGGAGCATGCAGCGCCGTTTTTGAACAGAAATGAGAAGGCCGGGTATTATCCAAAGGAAGTTTTGGGTGGTACGGTCATGCTTGGCAAATCATTTTACAATTTTTTGAATAAAGGTGCCAGAGCGCAGCTCACAAAGCAGGTACAGCAGAAAAATTATAATGTGGAAATTAACGGGCTTCCGACGGCCGCTAACCCGGATGCCATCCTGCAGCCTCACGGCACGCGGCTGGAGCTTCAGTGCGGTCCGACAGCACAGGTTTTACAGAACAATAACTACCCGGTAAACAAGACTTTTTACTGGTCGCCCGAAACATGCAGTGATGTGATCCTGAGCATTGAAGTAGGTGATCTGGTCCTGTCTCGACGCTACATAGGGCCCCGGGCATTTCCGGACTTTTTGAGAGATTTCAGGGGCGGCAGGCGGGTGTTTCGCGCACGTGAGTTTCCTGCTGAAAAAGCTTCCCTGGAACGGCTGAAAATCAAATTTATCAAAGTTGTCTATCGTTTCATCGGCAACATGCCGGTAGTGCAGACCGTGGAAGCCATGCCTGTCACATTGCCGGGGAGCATTGGAAAATGATGAATCCATCGAGCAGCCCAAACTGGCGCTTCATTGCCGTCGGCAAGCACCCTGTGGCGAAGGATTTCCTGAAGTTGGGGGAAAGTATCCCCCTGGTGAACGATTTGTCAGCAATGCTGAAAACAGCCTATTCCACGCTGACATCCAAATCCAATAGCGTGCCCGGTTTCAGTTCCTGGCGTTTCTGGTCAAGAGGCACAGGAAAAGATTCCCTGGTATGCGGCATTGTTCGCGACAGTTCCGATAAAATGGGCAGACCCTACCCCTTCCTGATTATCGGCAGCGGCCAGCTGAAAGATTGGGAGCTTCAATGGGATCTTCTTCCCTTTGCGTGTGAGAATACCTGGTGTCAGTTTGAATATCTGTCAACACAAAAATTTGACAGTGTAAAAAAACTGGAAGAGGAGCTGGCCAATATCAGGCCGCCATCCCCTCAGTGGTCCGAGCATTCCGACAGGCGAAAAAGCCTCAATCAGATCGGTTCGCCGCTTGATCCTTTTGCCTCTTTTTTGGATTTAAAAAAATTAACAGAGCAAGTGGCCGGTTTGTCCGATCAAAATGAACATTTTGTCAGCCTTGATCGCGGACCGTGCCATGACAAGATTCTTCCGGTCAGCTTGTGGCATCATCTTTTCAGGGGCACGCTCAAAAGTGTACCGCAAACCGTTTTTTTAGGCGGAACCCTGGATAAAGCTTTTCTGGTGGCGTACAGCCGAACTCTCAAAGCGGAGGATGCGGTTCAATTATGGTCTGTGCCTTCAGCTGCTTCATGGCAGGACATTATCGGAACGGAATATTCCATGGATATCTCAACGCTTGGCAAAGAACCGATTTCCGCGGATCGGCCCTGTGGTTTGGACGTTCGTTATGATGCGGGGTTTCAAGAACTGCAAAACGAAATTGACAAACTTTCTTCACCATCTGCCGAAGGTTCGGTCAACTGGGAAAAAGTTGTTCGTTTTGCATCCGACATCCTTGCGCATAAGTCAAAAGATTTGCTGGTGGCGATATACCTGTCAGTTGCATTAACCTATACCCGAAAGCACGATGGCCTGTCCATGGGAGTCAAGCTCCTGATAGATCTGATGGAAAAATTCTGGGAGCAGCTTTATCCGTCACGAGAGCGAATGCGCGGACGTTTACGCGCTATGGAATGGTGGGCTGAAAAAATGGAGGCTGCTTTAAGGCAGCTTCCACAGGTTCCGGTTCCCGAGCCGCAGGTTCGTATTCTGAAAGATCATTTGGACCAGGTCGAACAATGGATTGTGAATCGTCTGGATAATCCGCCATCTCTGAATGCGATCAGAAATCTGGCCGGAGATTTGACCGTTATACATGAAGTTACGGTTCAGAAAAAAGCCACGAAACTGTCAACTTCCCGCGTGATCGCTGATGACACAAAGAATAAACAAAACCAGATCATCTCTTCTGTGCACCCCGAGGAAATCCAGTTTTTCCCAAACGACGGAAGAATGTTGGAGCGTTATCTACAAAAAATACGTGAAATCGGCAGTTACTGCCGGCAGCACAATGCGGCCGACCCTCTGTCCTACAGACTGAACAGAAAATTGCTGTGGTGCAATATCGAGGATCTGCCGGTATCCACCAACGGCTTTACCAGGATTCCAGCACCCGATAAACAGATCGTGAAAATGCTCTTTGATTTGCATAACAGCGGAGACGCCGAGGCTTTATTAAAGGCGGCTGAAGGAAGGCTTCCGCAGTTTATTTTCTGGATGGATCTGAACCGGTTTGTGGCGGAATCTCTGGCCAGACTTGGTGCAAACTATACAAAGGCGTGCCGGGCTGTCTGCCAGGAAACCGCCTTTCTGATTTATCAGTTGCCCGGTTTGGAAGACCTGTCGTTTGCCGACGGGACTCCCTTTGCCCCCTTGGAAACAAAGAACTGGCTCAAAAGCATCGCGATCCATTCCGG
>JAQVLL010000148.1 GCA_028704195.1 Smithellaceae bacterium | reverse complement strand
TAACGGTCTTGTCAAATACGACAAAGACATGAATATTGTGGGTGATCTTGCCGAATCCTGGGATGTTTCTCAAAACGGCCTGGTCATTACATTTCATTTGCGCAAAGGCGTGCGCTGGCATGACAAAAAGCCCTTTACCGCGGCCGACGTTCTCTATACCTATCAGGTCATTACCGATCCCAAAACGCCGACGGCGTATGCCGGTGATTTCCTGAAAGTCAAGAAAGCGGAAGTTCTGGACGATTATACCTTCCGGGTAACTTACGACAAGCCCTTTGCCCCTGCCTTGATCAGCTGGTCTTCATCTGTTCTGCCGCGTCATCTGCTTGAAGGTAAAGACATTACGAAAAGTCCGCTTTCGCGTCATCCTGTCGGCACGGGGCCGTATAAATTCAGGGAATGGGTTGCCGGTCAGAAGATAGTTCTGGCGTCCAATGAGGATTATTTTGAAGGACGTCCCTACATTGACGGTCGGATTACACGCATCATTCCCGATACTGCGACAATGTTTCTGGAGTTGCGCGCCCGGAATATCGGAATGATGGGCCTGACTCCTCTTCAATTCACACGCCAGACCGAAAATAACCTGTTCAAAGAGAACTTCAACAAGTATCGTTATCTGGCCTTCGCATACACTTATCTCGGGTACAATCTGAAAAATCCCATTTTTATGGATAAGCGGGTCAGGCAGGCTGTTTCCTACGCGATTAATAAGGATGAAATTGTCAGCGGGGTTTTACTTGGCTTGGGGAAGCCCGCCACGGGGCCTTACAAGCACGGCACATGGGCATACAACGACAAAGTTAAAATCTACAATTATGATCCGGCCAAAGCGCGCGATCTAATGAAACAGGCTGGCTGGACAGACGCAAACAAAGACGGTATCCTGAAAAAAGACGGCAGACCGTTTGAGTTTGAAATTTTGACAAATCAGGGCAATGAAACCAGGCAGAAATGTGCTGAAATCATTCAGCGCCAGCTCAAGGAAATCGGCATTACGGCAAAAATCCGCATTGTGGAATGGTCGGCGTTTGTGACGGATTTTATCAACAAGCGACGATTTGACGCTGTAATCCTGGGGTGGACGATACCGCTTGACCCTGATGCCTATGATGTATGGCATTCCAGCAAAACCGCTCCTGAAGAGCTGAACTTTGTTTCGTATAGCAATCCGGAGGCAGACGAGGTGCTGGAGAAGGGACGCAGTACATTCAATCAGGCAGAACGCAAGAAATATTACGACCGTTTCCAGGAAATCCTGGCGGAAGATCAGCCTTATACATTTTTATATGTTCCCGATGAACTGATTATTATCTCGAAGCGTTTCCGTGGAGTTGAACCCGCCCCCATCGGCATTGGCCACAACATGATCAAGTGGTATGTGCCCAAAGATGAACAGAAATACTCGATGACCCGATAGGGCCATCTCTGAACCAGACGACTTCTTTTTTGTTTTTCGCGCCTCTATGCATGCGGATGGAGGCCGTTATCAACCATGATCCTTCTCTCGCATATCAGCATTTCCTTCTCGACGGTGTTTTGAATCGTGTGTTCTTTCGGGTGTGGTAAAATGGAACAAATGACTTGTAACGACGATTTAGGGCAAAAAAGTGCTTGACAATAGAACGATCGTTCTATATAAGTGTGGCCATGAAGAAAACAAGAGACATTAAATCCGTTGAGCATAGTCTGGTTGCCTTTTATCGTCATTCAAAACGGATGCCCACCTACGCCGAAATGATGGACCTGTTTGAGGTTCGGTCCAAAAGCGTTGTGTCTTACTGGATTGAAAAACTCATAGAAAATGGCGTTTTGGAAAAAGACAATCAGGGCCATCTCAGGCTGTCCGGGATTCCTTTTGGTATCCCGCTGGTAGGCAATGTAACTGCGGGGCTTCCTGTGTCCGCCGAAGAAAACATGCACGATGTTGTGTCGATGGATGAATACCTGGTGGCCAAACCGGATGCTTCCTTTTTACTGCGGGTCACCGGAGATTCGATGACCGGTGCGGGTATCATGGAAGGCGATCTGGTGGTGGTTGAGCAGGATCGCCCGCCCAAAAACGGTGATATTGTTCTGGCCGAGGTAGATGGACAGTGGACGATGAAATACTTCCGCAGGCAGGGCGGGGAAGTGATTCTGGAGGCTGCCAATCCGGCCTATCCTACAATACATCCCCGTGAAGAACTCAAAATAGGCGGCGTGATCACCGCCTCCGTCAGAAAATACCTGATGTAACCTTTATCAAACAACAGGGAGCAGTCGTTATGAATAGTGTAACCCATATAGCCACATTTGAGCTTGATGCCGACAAAAATAAATACGCCCCATTTCATCGGGAGTTTGTTTTTAGAAAGAGGCGTATGTCGAAGATTGCCGGGGATTCCGTCGTCACAAAAGCGGACAAAATCATCAATACGGTTGGCGCGGTAGCAGTTATTTTGGCCGGCTTGTATTTTGTTCCATTGTCGCTTTTCATTCTGATGGGATAGAAAAAAACGCATCAACAGTTAGCAGAAGGAGGCTCAGCCGTATTCTGCTGACGCTGTGAAATTCTGAAATAGCCGAACATTCGAAGAGATTTTTCAAAAACAGACGTGGTCAGAGTTCTGGTTGAATGCATTGGTCATTCAATCCATCGGCAGGCGTCGAAGTGATTCAGGTAGCCCCTGTTGAAGGTGCATCAGGTTCAGATCGATATCCGGTCGAATGCGAACAGGTGAAAGAGTTGGAGTTTGAAGTTCACAGGGGGTAAGCAGTCGTTTCAAGAATCGCTTCAGAAGAATCAGGTCATTTTCAAAGTCAGTGAACAACAGGGGGCTACCTCATATTTTTAAAAAATGATGATCCTTTCGGATCATTTGTCATATATAAACAGCAATGAGCGTACCATAATGATAATATTCAGTAAAAATACACCAATAATATGCTAAATATTTGAATATATTATGTATTATTTATGATCATTTGTCAGGAGTTTGTTGGTTTCTTGCGATAATTACGCCAATTGTTGCTTTCCCTACAAAATATGTAGATTGGGTAATTAAAGAATGGAAATGTTTTATTACGATGAGATAGAGACGTCCTGCGAGAGACATTATCAATAAATATAACTATTTATTATATTATTAGCGTGGCGTTTAGGGCTGTTCTCCGATTTCCAGGATTTTATCGACATTGAAAATACGTTTTTCCCCCCGGTTGAGGCAAAAAGCTTCCAGTCCAGTGTAAGGATACCCTTTATACTCCATTTCACCCATGAACAAAGGGAGCACGATCCGGCGTGATTTTTCATCCTGTGCTTTAAGGTAAATGATTTCAATGTTTTTCTTTTCACGTATCGCCATTTCGATCATTTTCAGCTTTTCTTCCCGGCTTAGTGTTTTAGCTGCCTGACTGTACTGAATACCAGTAAGGAATTTTACCACCTGCCAGTCCATCAAAATGTGATTTTTCTTGAGCGGCTGCTTGAGGATAATCCCGTTGAGCGTAGTGCATCTCGACAGCGCCACGTACATTTGCCCGTGGGCAAAAGTTCCGCGGCCTACATCGATCACTACGTTTTCAAAGGTTTTCCCCTGGCTTTTATGAATAGTTACTGCAAAGGCCAGTCGAACCGGGTACTGGGTAAAAGAACCCACTTCTTCAGATCGTAATTCCTCGTTTTTCAGAAAAAAACGATATATTTTCCATGTATAGGGTGAAATACGAGCTGTGTCACCATTGTCCAGATCGGCAACAATTAAATCTTCACCATCGTCGTTTTGTTCAAATTTTCTGATTTTCCCAATGGTGCCGTTGATCCATTGCCCCAGTGAATCGTTATTAAGCAGCATGATTTGTGCCCCTTTTTTCAGCTTCAGGTTGACAGCAGTCGGCAGATATTCCTTGCCGAAATCGCCTTCGATCCGGCCTGATGCCTTCCATGGTCTGCCGGGTAATTCGGCGAGACGCTTTTCATTAATCGTGTCCGCCAGATCATTGGTGCTCGTGAGCGACAAATAAAATGAACCGCGGGGCGGTTCAAAATAAGGATCACAGCGCTGATTGAATTTTGCCAGATCCTCATCCGTCACGGAGCGGTTACGGATGGTGTTGAGCAGCTGCACAAACTCATCATCTTTCTGGCGATAGACTTTTTCAAGCTCAATATACTCGATATTCAACTGGTCAAAACACTTCGCACTGAAAAAGTAGGGGGTTGGGTAGTGACTTTTAAAAATCTCACGCTCGGCGGATGTGACGACCGGCGGCAGCTGATACAGATCACCGATGAAAATCATTTGAACTCCGCCAAAAGTCTGCTTTTCTTCCGGGCCGTTGAGGCGCAGGAATTTATCGATGCAGTCAAGCAGGTCCGCGCGCACCATCGATATTTCGTCAATCACGATCGTGGTCAGCTTCCTGTAAATGGTTGTCCTGTCTTTTTCCGCCTTTTTTTTTCTTTTGATCGAAGCCGGTGTTACATTCGGTTTGAAATGGAAAAAGGAATGGATCGTCTGTCCTTCGACATTGACGGCTGCCACACCCGTTGGTGCCAGAATGACCACTTTCTTTTTCGTGTGCTCCCGGAAATAGGTAAGCAGTGTTGATTTTCCCGTACCGGCCCGCCCGGTGAGCAGGATATTTCTTTGAGTATCTTCCATGAGGGCCATTGCACGCTGGAATTCGGCATTGAAATCGATTTCGGCTGGTTTTGATTTTTGAATCATCATATTATCCTGTAAGGTATTATTACTCATAAACACAATTTTTCAATGCGTTCAATGATGATTATTGATTTGAGGTGATTTTCAGGGTAAAAAATACCCGGGCAATCAGTTGCGACAAGATACCCGGGCATTGCAGGATATGGTCAATCGATTTACATCGCCGGCTTCGGCCTGAAAATAATCGTCCGGCTACCAGGCTTCGGGAAATGCCATGTTCGTGTAAATATCTTCCAGCCTGCTTTTGTGGCCGCGTTCCATGGAGGCGAGCTCCAGAAAAATTTTCTTCTGTTCATCGTCCGCGCTTGCGTTGGCAAGCTGGGTATACATCTGCATGGCTTCGAGCTCTTTTTTGATGGCAATGACAATACCATCCACAGGTTTCAAATCGAGAGTCAGCGGAGGGGTCGGAAGCGCGTCGGCAACTTTATAGTCGACTGAAGTGGAGAAGTGCATCCTGTCGGCACTTCTTGTGAGATACCCTTCTAATGTCCGTTTGTGCTTTTCTTCCTCATCCGCAAGGGATTTGAAAAGTTTTTTGAGATTTTCATCTTTCGCCTTTTCGGATACGGAACTGTAAAAAGTAAAGGCTTCGACTTCCTGTGTGATTGCGTTGGAAATGATCTTCTTGAATTCGTCCTGATTCATTATTTTTATCTCCTTGGTGTGTTGATGAATTTGTATCATGGCCGATTTTTTTTGTCAAATAACGAACAAAAACGAACAAAACGGGTTTTCTGCGGATTGGGGTCAATATTCCACGTTAATTTAAAACTCAAAACGTGATATGGATACATGGAAGAAAAGGAACGGTCCTGACTCCTGCGGGGTGTGTGGCTGTTCCTGGGAGATTGATGAAAGGGTCCAAAAGGTATTCTTTACAGAGACCTGACGGAGCTAAAAAATATTTAAGGAGTAACGACAATGATATCCGAAAACCGTCCCGCCAGATTCAGCGGGGCATCGCGTTATGTTCTGGATGATGAACTGGCTAAAATCGTAAACATTTCAATGGCTCTGGAGATGCC
>JAQVLL010000147.1 GCA_028704195.1 Smithellaceae bacterium | reverse complement strand
GGTGCGGCGCTGACCGGCGATATGAATTTATGGTTCAAAGAAACCAAAGACCTGGCAGAAAAAATGCGTCAAAACAGCTCCCGGGGTGCTTCGTTTATTAAACTGACCATGGACAAAAAATCCTGCCTGGCCGGAAAGTCAGAGATTCCCGTGTACACGGATGAACACTTAAACATGATATTTGACTTTGCGCAAAAAAACAATCTGGCGACCTCCGGACATGTTCATACCAAATTCGGGTTTGACCGTGCCCTGCAAAGAGGCATCAGCTCGATGGAACATTCCATTGCCGATGCGGTGCTGACCGAAAAGGAAGCAGCCGCCATGGCTAAAAAGAAGATAGCCATTGTTCCAACCATGATTATCGGGCAGATGCTGGCCGCTGAGGAAGCGTACGAGGAAAGGCCTGAAAAATACCGTACCGATTTCATTGACCGGGAAATGAAGATCCGGCAGGAATACCTCAACTCTTTATCGGATGATTACACGGAAAAATCCATTCATGAACGTAATGTCGCTTATCTGAAAACCTATCGAAAATACGGCTTGGATCACTTGTACCAAAAAGGCAAGTATATGGCCAATCCTGAAATCTACTTCAATATCCTGCTGGTTGGCCCAAGAAATTTAATGGCCATGAAAGATCAGGGCATTTTGATTGGCTGCGGTACGGATGCCGGAGTTCCTCTAGATTATCACGGGACATTGTGGCGTGAAATGGAGATGCTGGGACGCATTGGATTTACAAACGCCGAAGTCCTGCAATGCGCCACGATCAACAACGCAAAAATCATCGGAATAGCCGATAAGATCGGCTCTGTAGAGGTGGGGAAATATGCGGATCTGACGATTCTGCATGAAAATCCGCTGATAAAAATCGAAACTTGCCGCAAACCGCAGATGGTCATCAAAAACGGTGAAGTATACGATGTTGACAAAATAAAATTTAGCTCGTGACACGACCACCGACGTTGTATTCCCTGCGCCGGAGATGGGGATTCATCTGTCCCCTCACGGAGGCAGACTGTGTCATAATGGCTGAATTACAATAGAAGTCGTCACGCCGGCGCAGGCCGGCATCCAGACGTCGTCCCACGAAAGCGGGGAACCAGTTCCATTATTCCTGGATTCCGGATCGCGCTTCGCTTGTCCGTAATGACGTAAATTGAATTGTGACACAGCTTCAGGGGGTAGGGGGAGGTTGTCACTTCATGCAGGGCGCGCAGCGTAACCCTGCCTATTCGGATTGCCCGGGGAGCAATCCCTGCCATTTCCACCTCCGGCGTTTCACGCCACCTCCGCCAGCGGAGGACAAATCAGAGACGATCGTTTAACTATTTAATTGACGACGTAATAATGTACTGATGGATGAAAAAAAAAGACGTGTTCTCGTCTTTCCAAAAAGGAAATAGAGAGAACACGTCCCTTTTCTGCTAATTTTAACGTTTACGATTTTGCCGCCGCGGGAACCTTCATTCCCAAAGTTTCCATTGCTTTTACAGCTTTTTCCTTTACGGTCTTTGCTGAAGAGAGTGCATCGGGCAGATTTCCTGCTTTAAAGCTTTCCTGTGCCTTGGTCCAGTCTTCCTTAGCGGAGGCAAGTCCGGATTTTACCTCTGCAAATTTTTCTGCAGTCAAATCGCCGGGGAGCTTTTTGGATTTTGAAAGGATGTCCACGCGGCTCTGAAGGGCTGAAATCATCTTGGGAAGCCCCTGGCTCAGATCCTTCCATTGTTTTGTCAGGTCAGCCTTGTCAATCGCTTCGTCTTTTTTGACCTTTGCCGCCGCAACAACATCATTGACCCTGGTGACCAGTCCCTGTGCTTCAGCCAGTGCGGCTTTGTAATCACCCTTGTCCAGTTTTTCTTTGGCTGATGCAAGTGCTGTTTCCAGTGCAGCTACTTCATCCGGAGCAATTTTACCGATTTGGGTTTTGGCGGCATCGACGGCCTCCGTTGCTGATTTCACAGCCAGTTCGGCCGCACTCTTATCCGCTTTGCCGCAGGCTGCGATCATCAAGACGGCAACGAACAGAATGATTCCTATACACAAAAGATTTTTCTTCATAATGAATCCTTTCTTGTTGAATTTATTAATTCTTATAATGATCGGTATTTCGATGTTCAAGATACGCTAAGCCGGCTGTCAGAATCTGCAATCAGGGAATGTGCAGTTTCTGCCCGATTTGAATCACATCAGGGTTTTTGAGAATATCCCGGTTGGCCTCGAAGATCTGCTTATAAAGATTACCGTCGCCGTAGTACTTCTCGGCGATTTTCCATAGAGTGTCGCCTTTTTTTACTTCGTGGTATTGTTTGACATCCCATGGATCCTGTGCCTCTGTTTTCTTGACTTCATCATCAGCCATGACATGCACCTCCCTTGTTTCCTGTTGAAGCAAGTCTTGTTTTTTCTGAGAAAAATATATACAGACTAATCATGCGACGCTGTTTTTCTTCTCAGCTGCGACCCATAAAAACAAGCCCGATGTTCAGGGCTGAATCATCCGCCTCACAGAAGCTACAGAGAATAAACGCTTGTCCCGCATGAACGGGATGAAACTCAAAGTTCATCGGCATTGAAGGTATTACATGCTGCTATATTGCCCTGCTCCAGTCCCCTTTTGAACCATCTGACGCGCTGGGCCGAGCTTCCGTGGGTGAAGCTGTCGGGCACGACGTAACCCTGTGTCCTTTTCTGGATGCGGTCATCACCGACTGCGCTTGCCGCATTGAGACCCTCTTCAATATCGCCCGCTTCCAGGATATTGCGTTTCTTCTGGGCCTGATGCGCCCACATGCCGGCCAGACAGTCCGCCTGTAATTCCAGCATCACATTTAACCTGTTCCTTTCCGCTCTGCTGCCGCGTGCCTGCATCGCGTTTACTTTTTGAATGATTCCCAGCTGTGTCTGCACGTGGTGGCCTATCTCGTGAGCAATGACGTATGCCTGTGCGAAATCACCGGACGCGCCAAACCGGGTGTGAAGATCGTCGAAGAAAACAAGATCAAGATACACCTTTTGATCGGCCGGACAATAAAACGGCCCCACGGCCGCGTCAGCCATGCCGCAGGCAGATTCGACAGAACCGGAAAACAACACCAGCTTCGGCTCTGCATACGTGCGTCCGGCGTTCTGAAAAGTTTCATTCCAGACATCTTCAGTTTCGGCCAATACGACGGCCACAAAATTGCGCATGTCATCGTTGGCGGCGGGAGATGTTGTCTGCTCTGTGGACACGGAGGTGGATTGCGTGCTTTGTCCGACGACCTGCAAAAGGGCAGTCGGATCGACGCCGAGAAACATGCTGATGACCACCACCGCAACAAGACCGAGGCCGCCTATGCCGCCTACTTTTGCGCCGCGAGAGATCCCTCGACGGTCTTCAACATTGTCGCTTTGCCGTTCACCTCGCCAGCGCATGGGAACCTCCTATTAAAAACACATCATGTGTGTACAGTCCTTCGAATCAATCAGGGAGTACTTTTACCCTCGAAGTATAGGAATTACCATTCTGACTGTCAAGATAAATAAAGAAAGGCGATTTATAAGGGATTCCAGCTAATTAGAGAAAAATCTGATCTTGCATGAAACGGTTTCGGATTGGAACCCCGCTCATGCGCGACGAGTGTTGATTCTTCGTAGCTTGCCGAGAGGTAGTTGATTATAGCTTTTTGGGAATACGATGATGACCGTTGCAAATAAGTTGCCTGCAATATCCGGGAAATCCAAAGAAAAATGTCAGTCCTTGTCTTCTGTTTTTAAATCAGCCGTCATCTCCTGTTTTTTCAGCATAATCAGAACAGACGAGATCGCGCCTTCGGTCATGCCCGGAATACGTCCCATCTGGCCGATGGTGGCCGGTGCGATACGGGTGAGCTTGTCCTTGAGTTCATTGGAAAGGCCCGGAACCTCTGAGTAGTCGAAATCCGGGGGGATTTTCTTTTTCTCCTGGTCTTTTAGTTTTTTTGTCGCCTCGAACTGGCGCTTGATATAGCCTTCGTACCTGGTTTCGATTTCTATCTGTTTTTTGACAAACGGATCAGATTCGGATTCCCATCCGGGAAAACCGTTTAAATCGTCGTAAGCAATTTCATGCCTTTTCAGAAGGCTATACAGATTCGTAGCCTGGGTAATCGGCGGCGAAGACAGTGCATTGAGCTTTTTATTGATTTCCTCTGAGGGTTTGACGGACGAAGCCTTGAGATGTCTGATACCCTGATCGATTTTCTTCATTTGATCCTGAAGATCCAGATAATACGCGCGGTCGATTAAACCCAGTTCACAGCCCCTGCCCATCAGCCGGATGACGGCGTTATCTTCCCTCAGAATCAGGCGATATTCGGCGCGCGAGGTAAACATCCGATAGGGTTCGTCCACGCCCCGCGTGATCAGGTCGTCGATCATCACCGCCATGTACGCGTCAGAACGATCCAGGACAAAAGGCGGGCTTCCCTGCAGGGCGTGAGCGGCATTGATTCCCGCCCATAGCCCCTGTGCGGCTGCTTCTTCATAACCGGATGTGCCATTGATCTGACCGGCCAGATACAAGCCGGACACCAATTTTGTTTCCAGTGTCAGCTTGAGCTGGGTGGGCTGAATAAAATCATATTCGATAGCATAGGCAGGACGCATGATTTCGGCCTGTTCGAGGCCTCTGACGCTGTGGACAATCTGATATTGCAATTCCAGCGGGAGGGAGTTGCCCAGACCCTTGGCGTAAACTTCCTGGGTTTCGAGGCCCTCATGCTCCAGAACCACTGGATGGCTTTGCCGGTCGCCGAAGCGCATGACTTTGTCCTCAAGAGATGGACAGTAGCGTGCTCCGACTCCTTTAATGACGCCGGAATAAAGCGGAGAATGCGCAATGTTGTTACGGATCAGCCGGTGCGTTTCTGCGGATGTCGCTGAAAAGTAGGACGGCAGGCGTTCCGTCCGCAAATTTCCGGTGGTAAAGGAAAAAGGAGCCGGGTCCGGGTCACTGTCCTGACGCTCCAGGCAGGAAAAATCAATGGACGAGGCTCGCAGCCTGGGCGGTGTTCCGGTTTTCATCCGTCCCATTTCAAAGCCGAGTGTTTTCAGATGGTTGGCAAGCCCTTCCGATGCCAATTCCCCTGCGCGGCCCGATGGGGTTTGCGACGTGCCGATATGCACCAGTCCGTTCAGAAAAGTTCCCGTGGTGATGATGACCTTTTTCGCACCGTAGAAATAGCCGCTGCTGTCCTTTGCGCCTTTGACGGTGCCGTTTTCAATGACGAGGCTTTCCACCATGGCCTGGCGCAGGTGAAGGTTTTGCTGATTTTCCAGAGTGGTTTTCATGGTCAGGCGGTAGAGCTGTTTGTCGCATTGCATCCTCGTGGATTGAACTGCAGGTCCTTTGGAAGCGTTAAGCAATCGGAAATGCACGGCGGTTTTGTCTGTCACCCTTCCCATTTCACCGCCGAGCGCGTCAATTTCCTTAACGAGCTGGCTTTTTGCCAATCCACCGATGGCCGGATTGCAGGACATGAGTGCTATCGAATCGAGATTAATGTTGAACAGCAGCGTCTTGCAGCCCATGCGCGCCGAGGCCAGTGCCGCTTCACAGCCGGCATGCCCGCCTCCGATCACCAGAATGTCGTATTGATCTGACACGTCTTTCTCCAAAACCTATTGCTTGCACTTGTTCTGTTTTAATAGTATTCCGGCTCAAAAAACACAACACAAAAAAGAGGCGGCTTTGGCCAAACCGGATTTCTGGAAAAACAATAAACGATATTATGATCTGAAAAGTTACTGGCGCAACCT
>JAQVLL010000146.1 GCA_028704195.1 Smithellaceae bacterium | reverse complement strand
CTCCGAAAACATCGCAGTTCGCAGAACCAGCGGCGGCACCACCAAAGCGGTATTTAAACGGAAGCGCAGATGTGCAGGTCGCATTGTCTGCGCCTGAATACACAAGCAAGACCGGGCTTGCCGTTCCGATGTCGGCCAGCTGAATCAGGAACAGCGCGTCATGGTAATTTTTCATGTTTATGCTGTCAGAGAGGTTGCTTGCTGCCGTGCTAAAATCAATATCTACCCCGAGAGGGACATATTTGGTATTTTTGGGAATCATTGCTTTCCTCCTTATGGAGTGCCGGGGCAAGAAATACCCCGGCCTTATGTTGATGGTTAGAATTAGGCTCTGGTTGCCAGGGCTACAAAATGGCCAAGGGTATCGTTGCCCTTGTACGGAGTCAGGGCGCTTGCACGTTCCGGCTGTCCATCGACACGCATGACGAAGCGAAACACGCTTTCATCGTAGTCAAATTTTACATGGATGCTCATTGCTGATTCAATTCCGCCCTTTACGGCTAAGAGATAGCCGTTCATATCGGCAAAGATGATATCTCCCTGTGTGCCGAGGGTCTGACACTGTTCAATCGGGATAACCGGACGGCCAAGCAGGGTATTGTACGGAGACTGAGACAAGCCACCAGCGGGCATGAAGATGGGGGCGCCGCCAGTACCTACAGCCAGGCTCATTGTGTAAAGCTGAGGCAGGGTGTTCATGTTGACGAACCACGCAGCATTTCCGACAGACTGCGGGAACATCCGAGAATACATTTTGATTACGTTTTCTGCTAAGATAGTCTGTTTTGCCTGGCCAGTTTCTTTGGTCACAGAGACCAGACAACCGGCATTCAGAATACCAAGGGGTTGCCCTGCGCCGGTTCCGTTCACGATTGCATCGTCAAGCAGGAAACCGAACTCAGAAACAAACGCCTGCCTGATAAAGGCTTCGAGCGCTGAGGCATCGGCAAGCAGTTCGTCGGTTGCATAGCAGAGGCCGACAAGTTTCTTGAGAGACAATTCGATTTCGCGGAACTTAGGCTTGGAGGCCGCTTTCTGTGCCGCTTCAGATTTCCAGTACCCAAGAACTCCGCCGTATCGCGTTGATGCCCGGCTTGTTTCATCAACACCGTTGATTTTGATGCTGTTCGCATTGCCGGAAATCTCAAAGCGCCGACACCGGGGGGCGAGGATTCCAGTCTGGAATACATCCTGAAGCAGGTCGTTGCTGAAATCGGTCTGAACCAAAAAACCACCGTCAGAAGGTACTGTTTCATTGAGGCCGGTTGCGTTGAAAAGTCTCGGATCGGCATGGCCGCCGGGCATTCCGGCTCTCATAACCGAGGCAAGTTGTTCGCCGAAAGACGAGAATTTCTGCTTTTCGCCTCCGGTAATGACGGCACTGTCGGAGAACTTCTTTCCTTTTTCCACGGTCACGGCCTCCTGCGGTTTTTCCAGCAGGGACTTCATCCGTTCCTGGCGCTCCATCGTAGTTACAGTCTTATTGATTTCTTCGACTGCATCGAGGATTTCGTTCTTGAGGGCCAGCTCCGCTTCGCTCAGGTCGCGGTTTTCCGCAACCGCTTTCATGTCGATATCTGCGGATTTCTTCATCAAAGCCGCGATATCGTCTCTATACTGGGTTATCGTTTTCATATGTTCATTGCTCCTTATGGGTTAAAGTGATGGTGCCGCTATTTCAGCCCTGATAAGCAAGTCCGCGATCCGGTCCTTGATAACCGCTTCATGACTATCCACGTCCCGTGGTCTGTCGTTCATGGCAGGGTTTTCAATGTCATCCACGTCCCGTGGTCCACATTTAAACCCTTCGGCAATCATCGCCTTGCGCCTTGTTTCGCTGCATCCTATGTCCTTCAGGATGCGCTCAACTTCTCTTGCTGTAGGCTCTTCTTTTTTATTCAGTGATTCCGGAACATTCGCAAACACAGAAAGGTCAAATAATGATGCTTGCGCCTTTTCTTCTCCTTTGTCGTTTTCGATTACGTCAATAAATCCGGCTTCCAGCGCCTCTTTTGCCGAGAACCATGTTTCTGCGGCCATATAGTCAAGGATTTCCTGCTCTGATTTCCCTGTTTTCGTCTGATAAATATTTGATAGCGTCCCGCCGACCTTATCCAGCAAGTCCGCCTCTTTTCTCATGTCGTCAGCCATTCCGATAACGATTGACCACGGCTCATGGATCATGAAAAAAGCGCTTTCACCCATCCGCACCTCATCGCCAGCAAGGGCGATAATTGAGGAAATAGATGCTGCAAGTCCGTCAATGTGGGTGATTACCTTCGCTTTATGCTGCTTCAATGTGTTGTAAATGGCAGTTCCATCGAAAACAGCGCCACCAGGGGAGTTGATCCGTAAGTGGATCGTGTTTGCCGTAACCGCTTCCAGGTCCTTGACAAACTGCTGAGCATCAACGCCCCACCATGAAACCTCGTCATAAATATAGACCGTTGCCTCGTCGCTTTTGGCCTCAATTCGATAGCTGCCCTTAGCTTTCGGTTTGAACGGGCTGCGTTTCTGTCTCATTTGGCTTTTCCTCCTTGGAACCTTTCCCCTGAGCGAGGACTTCATCAAGTTTCCGGATAGGAACATAATTCAACGGAACAAAATGATCGTCTCCACCCTCGATAGGGTCCATGTCCTCCTTTCCCCTGATTTCATTGATCGACATCGCGCCGACATTCCACATGGCCTGGTAATACTTCGCGCGGGCCTCCGCATTGCCACGCAGCAAACCCTCAACATTGTGCTTAAAGTATAGATTTTCCTTCCATTGCTCATTTTCGGTAAGCAGTTGAGTGTTGTAAAACTGCTCGATGCCGATCAGCCAGGGAAGAATTGAGTCGGTTACGAAAGAGATCTGCTCCGATTCGATGTTATTGAAAGATGACCTTGTAAGATCCTTGAGCTTGTGCGGGGGAAGATTAAACCACCGCGCGATTTCCGTAATCTGGAACTGTCTGGACTCAAGAAACTGTGAATCTTCCGGGGGAATGCCGACATTGACGAGCTTCATATCTTCATCAAGCAGCATCAGGCGGTGACTTTTCCCTAGTCCGCTGTATTCTTCGGTCAAAGAAGCCTTCAAATTCGAATGCGAAGTGGGGGAGAGGCTTTTCGGATGTGAGACGATCACGCCAGGGTGCGTGCCCTGGCCGAAATACTGAGAGCCGAAAGTCTCCATCGCCATTGACAGGCCGATTGATTTACGGGCAAGCGCAATGATTGAATAACCAATAAAGCCATCGAAACTCGGCCCGATAAGGTGCAAAATCCTATCTCTTCCCAGTTTTACGACTTGTCCACCGACTGCAATGTTATAAACAATGGCCCCGTTCTCGATTTTCGGCGTTACTCGGTTCGGAGCGATAGGCCAAAGCTCGGCAATGTTCCCGTAACCATTACGGACGATTTCCGCGTAAGCATTCCCCCAGGTGAGCAGATGCATCGTCATCGTTTCCCTGAGGACCTTCGACGTCATAAACGGGTTTGGTTTTGTGCTCATAACCCGGTAAAGCGGCTTTTCAATGGCTTTTTTCTGCCTGTTATCATCACTCCTGAGGAGATGCAGGGGCAAAGAGGATACCGTCCCGGCAATCAGAGAGACGGCATTCCAGACGGCGGAATAATTCAGGGAGGTGTATTCATTGACGACTTCCCCAGATGCGGATTGAGATCCGAACAACCGCCATAGCGATGAATCCCAGGCTTTCGGGTCTGTTAGGGAAAGATTTTTGATGTACTTCCTGATGGCAGAGAAGATTTTCATGTCATCAACCCCACCAGAACGCAAAAATCCCGAATATCAAAAGCGGAGCTTGCCGCTTGACATCGGGATTTAAGGAATTGTCCGATCCTGTTGAGGATTTTCAATTCATGCCAGCCTCAAAATTAAACCGTTGAATTATGAGACTTGATTATGGGATATTTAGAGGTTTATTTCACGGACTGTACGGACTGTGCAGACTATATTTTGTATTAAATATGATTTATTCCACTACACCTTGTGCCAATTTCTCGGCAACGTCTCTTTTGATCCTTAGAATATTCGACTTTCCGAGTCTGATAGCGGGAACCTTGCCCTCAGATATCCAAGAATAAAGCGTTTTTACTGGCAAGGAGTAATAGTCCGCAACGGTCTGCGGGGACAGATATGCTTTGTTGGGTAGTTCTGGCAATTTCTCCCTCCTTAAAACCTCCGCATTTCGCGGATCTCTTCTATGGTTTTGCCTTCATATGCTGATTTAGTCTGTCTCGCCTCTGGATTCATGGCCATTAGCGCCACCGCGTTAAAACAGGCCATCAGCGGGTCAATCTTCCCGGTCCCGCTGGCCTGTTTGGTTATCAAAATCGCATTTCCCCGAGGCTCTACCTTCGCGTTCCCGACACACCATGCCATAAGCCGCTGGCCTCCGTGGATCAAGGTCTTTTCAGCAACCTTCCGCTCTGCCGTCTTGATCGCGCCGTTCATTCTCCAGCCCTGAGGGATGCCGACGATTCGGTCGTGGGCAATCGCACCCTCACCGTTTTCATCACCAGCCTCCAGCTCATCAACGATGGAACCTATGCCGGCCTGATCGACCCCTATCCGGTCAAGCAATCCAGATGCGTCGCACTTCCGCACAATTTCTCCAACCTGTTGCACGTCCTGGCCGATATCCGGAACGATGACAAGATCGCCGTCCTTTTCAAAGTCCCGGTAACGTGCCGCTTCGGATTTTCGCCGTTCCAGTGCGACCGGATGCGCCCAGGCTTTTGTCCAGAGCAGCCAATTCCCGGTTTCGGCTTCCCGCCCCAGGACAGCCAGGCCGAGCAAGTCGTCGAGGCCGCCGCCGTCGATGCCGATCTCGATCACTTCCGAGCGCTCGAGAATTGTTTCGAGAGACATCGCGCCGGCTGATGCTTCCCAGAAGTCCGCGCCTGCCCACCGTTGCGTCCGGAGCGCCATTCCCATTTCAATATTGAGGTGCTTTGCCAGAAATCCGCGCATGGATTCTTCCCCGGCCTCCTCCGCCTTCTTGAATTCACGATTCAGAAAGGCCTGGTCAACCGAGGCGCCGAGGTTGGGATTCGTGATGTAGGCGTATTTTGCAAAGAATTCCCGGACCCCGAGCGTTTCTTTTTCCTTTGGGATAGATTCCGGAAACTCATAAAGCAGAGGAAGAAAGCTGTTGTCGTCAATCCGGCCATCCCGGACTCCCCTGGCGTAATCCAATTTTTGCTTGAAGATCCCCGCAGGCGCTTCGTCGGATTGTGTCGTAAGGTGAATAACGAACCCTTCCGGTCTTGAGGCGAGGCCGCCGCAGGCTTCGCGAAGCATATTCTCGGCATTCGGCTTCTTCCCGAACAGCCAAGATTCATCGATGAGAATTCCGGTTGCTTTCTTTCCGCCGACCGTTTCATTTTCCGCTGCGATGACTTTCAATGTGGCCCCGGTGACGCGGTTTGTGATCTGCCGGAGGTGATCCTGAACGTGCATCAGGTCGGCAAGCTCTTCGTCGGCCTTCACCATGTCCCGAGCCGGGTAAAATGAATTGTTCGCGATTTCTACAGTGGGGGCAAGAATGAGAAATTCCGCAGACTCGCGCCAGTTCAGAATCAGCGCGGTCATCATGATTGCGGCGGCGCCGGTGCTTTTGGAATTCTTCTTGGAAATGAGCAAAAAGAATTCAGAGATCAAACGCCTGCCGGAGTCTGGATCGTAGGCCCCGAAGATCTGAGCCACAAAATCGAATAGCCATGACCTGCCAGCTTCTCCGAGAGTCGGGCGCCCCATGACGTCAACAAGGCGCAGTTCCTTGAAAATGGCTAGGGCTTTGTCGGCCTCTT
>JAQVLL010000145.1 GCA_028704195.1 Smithellaceae bacterium | reverse complement strand
CTTCGGCAGGATTGCTTTTCTCGGTGCGCAGGGCGGTGTACCGGAAGATCTCCCGAATCCCGTGTGGGACCACATCCAGAATAATCAAAGTATCCGTAAAATAAAATGTCGCATAGCGTGTGTTCAAAGCCTGGAGGAGGCCACTGCGCGTGTTGAGCTTCTGACGCAGATTCTGACGGCACTTCACCGAGCAATAGCGGCGGTTTTTTATGTTTTCCGTTGTCCCGCAAGACAGACAGGCCTTTGGTTTTCGTTCTTTTGCGGACGATTTGAGCTTGATTAACATATGGCAGTGTGAAAAAGCCTGATCATGAAATTTGAACACACAATCCGGCTGTTTACCCTATCCTCCAACATCTTATTTTGCTGCGGCCAGATATGCTTTAGCCAGCGCTTTGTTCACATGCAGCACCCCTTTGTTCATGTCCTTCATGGGATAATCGGCAGTGATCACCGGCAGGGCGTCAGCCTCCGCCTGGGTCTTGATGATGGATCCCGCCGGCACGTAGCGTCCGTCAGTCACTTTGACGCCCATTAAAATAACCCCCGGCTCAATGACGCAGTTCTTGCCCACCGATGATTTAAAGACCAGGACTTTCATGCCCACAAAGGTGTCATCCATAACAACTGCCGGCCCGTGGATATGCACCTGATGCGCCAGAGATACGCGGTTGCCCACATAGACCGCATACCTCCCGCCGGTGACCTCGACCTGATTTTTTTTCACGGGTTTCCCCTCCAGCTCCGTCTCCAGGGCATGGATGATCACCCCATCCTGAACATTGGAATCATCACCGACATGAAGCGGCTGGCCTTCATCACCGCGCACGCATGCCGTCGGGGCAACCATCACGTTTTTCCCCAGGATGACGTTTCCGATCACCGCCGCCAGCGGATGAACGTAGGTCCCCGCCCCGATCACCGGATCGCACACGTTCGAGCTGAAATCTGTCTTTACGTTTTTTTCAATCATTATTCCTACCTCCGGTTACTATGATATTTTTGGTAGACTCAGGCTTCGTGCCCGAACCCTTTTTTTAATGTTTCTGGTTCTTCTCCCGCTCCAGTAAACCCTGCCACACATCGGCTACTTTTTTTTCTGTTTCATTCATGGCACATCGATTATCAATGATAATATCGGCAAGATTCATTTTATCACGAATCGGCATCTGACAGGACAATCGAAGCTCGGCTTCCGCCAGGCAAAGATCGTTGCGGGACATCAAGCGATTGACTTGTTCTTCCGGTTCAATCATCACCAGAATGGTCAGATCAAAAAGATGCTGCATCCCTGCTTCGAACAAAAGCGGAACATCCGCAAAGACAACGGCATGGGGATGATGCTTGTTTATTTCTTCCAGACGGATGCGCCACGCTTCATAAACTCTGGGGTGAACAATGTCGTTGAGCTTCTGAAGCCTGTCCGGATGATTGAAGACTACCAACGCCAGTTTATTGCGGTCGATTTTCTGATCCGGCTGCAGAACTTCCCGGCCAAAATAATGGACAACATCCTGCCAGGCCGGCCGGTTCGGTTCCTGCACCTCGTGGGCCAGTTTGTCGAAATCAATCAGATGACCGCCCAAACGGACAAACATTTGTGCCACAGTCGATTTTCCACAGGCGATACCGCCCGACAAACCTACATTCAGCATGGATTACTTCTTGTTCAGTTCATAGATGATTCTCAGACCGTCCAGCGTCAGCATCTCATCAATTTTATCAATGCTCTTTGCTTCCTCGGCAACAATCCGCGCCAATCCTCCCGTGGCGATGACAAACGGTTTGGTTTTGGCTTCCGCTTTCATCCGATTCACAATCCCGTCCACCAGCCCGGCATATCCAAACATGATGCCCGCCTGTATTGCACTGACCGTATCTTTGGTGATAATGGTCCTGGGTTTGCTGAATTCTACACGCGGCAGCTTGGACGCACGTGCAAACAGGGCCTCACTGGAAATCACAATGCCCGGCGCGATGCAGCCTCCCATGTATTCACCTTTGGGCGAAACATAATCAAAAGTGGTCGCAGTGCCAAAATCCACAATGATGGATTCTTTTTGGTACTTCTTGAACGCGGCCACCGCGTTGACAATGCGGTCCGCCCCCACTTCCTTGGGATTATCATAAAAGATCGGCATGCCCGTCTTGATACCGGGACCCACGATCAGCGGTTTGATGTTAAAATACTTGACGCAGAGGGGCTCCAGGATGTTGAGCATCGGGGGCACAACACAGGAAATGATGATGGCTTTCACGGATTTCATTTCCTTGGCCCTCATCCGACTGGACTGGTACAGGTTATAGATCAGGACACCGTACTCATCGATGGTATGATCAATTTCCGTTCGTATTCGCCAGTCATACAGCAGCTGTTCTTCATCAAACAGCCCCACCACCGTGTTCGTGTTGCCTACATCAATTACCAGCAGCATAAGTATTCACCTCTTATAGAATGGTCGCGTCCCCCGCCGAAACCGTCTTTCTTTGATTAGTTGCGGTCCTGAGGATCAGTGAACCGTCTTCATCCAGTCCCACCGCCTCTCCGCTTACGGCATCGTTCTGAAACATCACCGAAACGGTCTTACCGATCATCTCCGACAGGTTCAGCCATCTTTCCCTGACCGCGGCAAATCCGTATCGGGTGAGTTCTCTATACCATTTTGCCATATTTTCATACAGGCGAATTATCAATTCAGGGCGGGATATTTACCGCCCCGCCTCAATCGCCATGGAAGTGGCAATCGCTTGAATATCCCGAGGGAACTGTTTACGGCCCAGGTTGACATTGATGCCGATGCCCACAACGACAAAGTCAACCGCCTGTCCTGACATTTTGATCTGGGCCAGAATACCGCAAACCTTTTTCCCGCCAATCAGCACATCATTGGGCCATTTGATCCATGCTTTGCCGGGGCAAAGCTCATTGAGCGTTTCTGCCGCCGCGACACCGGCGGCGATGGGAATCTGCGTTGCCTTCATCGTCCCGGCGGGCGGTCTTAAAATCACGGACGTGTAAATATTGGCTCCCGGCGGTGAATACCAGACCCGCTGCATCCTGCCTTTCCCGGAAGTCTGGCTTTCGGCAATGAGCACCGTCCCTTCCGGCGCACCTTCTTCACCTAACCGGAACGCCTCTTCATTGGTCGAGCCGATTTTGTCATAATAATGAAGGCGATGGCCGATCATTTTTCCGGCAAGTTTTTTTTTCAGGGATTCTTGATTCAGATTCATAATGCTTTGCAGGGTGAACCAATCTCAACGATTTAATTTTAAGGTTAATGAGCACAAACATTGCACCTTGGGCCTTTTACCTTGGACCTTCTACCTTCCCTTCACTTTCAGTGAAATATCCGCCGCCCGGACGGAATGGGTCAGTTCCCCCACAGAAATGAAATCGACACCGGTGGCGGCGATTTGGGCAACACGTTCAAGATTGACATTGCCTGAGGCTTCCAGAAGCGCGCGGCCGGCCACAACATCAACTGCTTTCTTCATGGCATCGAGTGTCATATTGTCCAGCATGATGACATCCGCACCGCATTTCAGGGCTTCTTTGACGTCCCGGATATTTTTGGTCTCCACTTCAATTTTCAGATGATGGGACAGGCGTTTTCTCTGGGCCTTCACCGCGGCGGTGATGCCGCCAGCGGCTTCGATGTGATTATCTTTAATCAGAACGCCGTCGTAAAGTCCTGTGCGGTGATTCGTTCCCCCACCGATCCGGACCGCCATTTTATCCAGTACACGCAGTCCGGGTACGGTTTTACGGGTATCGAGTATTTTTGCTTTTTTGTTTCGCACGGCCTCCACGTATTTTGCGGTCAACGTGGCAATACCGCACATGCGCTGAAACAGATTCAGCGCAACCCGTTCCGCCTGCAGAATACCGGACAGACTGCCCGTGACTTCGGCGATGATGTCGCCCTTCTTTGCCCGGTTTCCGTCGGTGATTATTTTCTTAACGTGAATGTCTTTGTCCAGAACATGAAACACGGCTTCAAAGACGTTCAGCCCTGCAACGACAAAATCACCTTTGGCAATCGCCAGTGCCCTACCCCTCTTTTCCAGGGAAACAGTGGCCTCTGTGGTGATATCGCCTGTGCCGATATCTTCGGCAAGAGCGGCTTTAATAATTTTTTTAATGTGTAGAGAAACCAACTGTTGTCTCCTAAAAAACGCGAGCAGGTCATTGCGAACGACGTGAAGCAATCTCATGGTTTTAGATTGCCACGCCGACTGAGAGTCGGCTCGCAATGACAAAGCTATCACACGGCAATTTCTTTGAGTTTTTTAAGCGCACCCTCCAGGGCTGTATATTTTTTCTGGAAGTCTTTCATTTTGGCTTCTTCCTTGTCAATCACTTCGGACGCCGCTTTGGCGCGGAAATCACGATTGGCCAGTTTTCGGGAACTCTGCTCCATATCCTTCGATAGTTTTGCCAGTTCTTTTTCCAGCCTCGCTTTCTCCGCGGCTATATCCACAATACCGGCCAGCGGCACAAATATCTTTGTCGCCCCAACCACACCGGTCGCCACTCCCCTGGGCTCAACCAGGTTGACTTCCACACTCAAAGATTCGAGATTGGAAAGATTTAGAATATACCCTCCGCCGGCTTTGATGGATGCTTTGCTCTGTTCGTCTGCCGCAGATATGAAAACGTTCAGCTTGAGAGACGGGGGAATCCGCATTTCACCGCGGATGTTGCGTATCGAGGTGATGATCTCCATCAGCATTTCCATTTCCTGTTGGGCGGCCCTGTCTTCCTGGATGTCGCTTGCCGCGGGAAACCTGCTGACCATAATGGAATGTTCGTCGCTGTTGTGCAGCGCCTGCCACAGTTCCTCGCTCACAAACGGCATGAAGGGGTGCAAAAGCTGCAGCATAGTTGCAAACACCTCCTTCATGGTCCGCTGTGTTGCGTGCTTCTGCCCGGCGCTGATTTTACCATAAAGCGCAGGCTTGCTGATTTCCAGGTACCAATCACAGTATTCATGCCAGATGAAGTTATAAATGGCAGCAGCAGCATCGTTAAAACGGTATTCGTCGAGGCTGCGGATGACCGCGGCCACCGCTTCGTTCAATTTCGCCCTGATCCATTTTTCCGGCAGCGAATCCGGAGCATCCACAGACGCGTCTTCATCGTAATCCGCCAGATTACCGAGTGTCAGTTTGGCAGCGTTCCAAATTTTATTGACAAAAAATTTGTATCCTTCGATGCGCTCCGGCGACATGCGAACGTCGCGTCCCTGGGCAGTGTATGCTGCCAGCGTAAAGCGAAATGCGTCCGTGCCGTACTGATCGATCATCACCAGCGGATCAATGCTGTTTCCTTTGGATTTGCTCATCTTCTCGCCTTTTTCATCACGGACCAGCGCGTGAAGATAAACATCTTTAAACGGCACATCTTTCATGACGTAGATACCCATCATCATCATCCGGGCCACCCAGAAAAACAGAATATCAAAACCGGTGATGAGCAGGGAGGTCGGATAAAAGGTCTTCAGTGCCGGTGTTCTTTCAGGCCAGCCCAGTGTAGTGAACGGCCATAAGGAAGAACTGAACCAGGTATCCAGCACATCCTCATCCTGTTTCAGGGATGCAGAACCGCAGTCAGGACATGAATCGGGATCCGACATGGAAACAATCACTTTGCCGCAGCCGCCGCAATACCAAACGGGAATCCGGTGTCCCCACCATAATTGTCTCGAGATGCACCAGTCACGGATATTGTTCATCCAGTCAAAATACGTGGCTTCCCAGGAGGCGGGAACGATTTTTGTTTTTTTCTTTGTTACGGCGGCGATCGCCTGCTTGGCAAGCGGCTTAATTTTGACAAACCACTGCT
>JAQVLL010000144.1 GCA_028704195.1 Smithellaceae bacterium | reverse complement strand
AACAACCATCAAACTGGCCATCGGGCGAATCTTGAAAATCCGGAAACACCAGCGTTGCCCGCCAAAGCGCCTCGCGGGCTGCACCGCTTTTTCCCTGACAGAGGGTTCCAATGGACATTTCTGTTGCTGGGCGGCCTGATTCTGTTTTTCATTGTCCTTCCGGTCGCCAAGATGATCATCGCCACAAACCCCTTGATTATCTTACAGTCTCTCGCCGATTCGGAAATCACTTCGTCGATTGTGCTGACGCTTTACGCGGCGCTCATTTCCACGGCCATTGGTTTTGTTCTGGGTGTTCCGCTGGCCTATCTTCTTGCACGGACCAGTTTTCCGGGGAAACGACTGATTGAAGGCCTCATCGACTTACCCCTGGTTATCCCCCATTCCGCGGCCGGTATCGCGCTCTTGTTTGTCTTCGGCCGGCATTACTTTATGGGGAGGGCCTTTGACAGTGTCGGCATCCGCTTTCTGGATTCACTGGCGGGTATTGTGATTGCAATGCTGTTTGTCAGCGTACCTTTTTTGATCGATTCCGCCAAAGAGGGTTTTCAAAAGGTCGATCCCCGGCTGGAGAAAGTTGCGCGCACGCTGGGCGCCACCCACTGGCAGACCTTTGCCCGCGTCTCCTTTCCGCTTGCCTGGCGCAGCATTATGGCCGGCAATATTCTGATGTGGGCCAGGGGCATGAGCGAATTCGGCGCAGTAATTATCATTGCTTACCATCCCATGATCGCACCGGTGCTGGTGTACGAAAAATTTGAAACGTACGGGCTCGACTACGCGCGGCCGATCGCCGTTATTTTGATTCTCATTTCGCTCTTCGTTTTTGTGCTGTTGCGCTTTTTGCTCTACCGGAGGGAAAAGACATGATTTCCATCCGCAACCTTTTTGTTGAACTGGGCGACTTTACGCTCAAAAACGCCAGCCTGGATGTGGAAGACAGCGAATACATGGTCGTGGTCGGGCCGTCCGGTGCGGGCAAAACCGTGCTCCTGGAGTCCATTGCCGGTCTCTTTCCGATTAAACAAGGCGAGATTTGGCTTCGGGGCAAAGAAGCAACCTGGCTGAAACCGGAGCGGCGGCGCGTCAGTATTGTTTATCAGGATCATGTCCTGTTTCCGCACCTTTCGGTGCGGGAAAATATTGTCTTTGGACTTCGCATGCACAAAACAAATCCGGAACAGATGCAGGACGCCCTTGCAAAGGTAGTCGATTTGTTCGGGATTTCATCGCTTTTACACCGTGATCCAACCACGCTTTCCGGCGGGGAGCGGCAAAAGGTGGCACTGGCGCGGGCTTTATGCGTTTCGCCGGATGTTTTACTGCTTGACGAGCCGCTTTCCTCGCTCGATCCCCAGACCCGTGAAGAGATCGAAGAGGAATTGCAGCACCTTCATCGCGCGCTGAAAGTAACCACACTGCACGTCACGCACAACTTTGAGGAAGCTGTTACCCTAGGCCAGCGCATTGCGGTCATCGGTGAGGGGGAAGTCAAGCAGGTCGGCACGCCCGAAGAAATCTTCCGTCATCCGAATTCAGAATTTGTGGCGCGCTTTGCGATGTCCCGCAATATTTTTACAGGCGAACTGGGTCCGACGATGCATGAGCGCCCGCAGTTTAAAACAGGCGGGATTATTTTTGCCGTTGAAAACAGCAATGGCGGCGGTAATCGTGCCGTCATCCGACCGGAGGACGTCATGCTGTCGCCCGGGACCCGCCCCGCAAGCGGCGCCAATGTTTTTTTAGGGAAAATTATCCGGATCACGGACAGGGGATCAACCCTGTATGTTGATGTGGATTTGCCGCCGGTTGTTGCGGCGCTTGTAACCCGTCACATTTATCATGAAATGAAACTGGAAGTCGGCATGCAGGTCAACATATGTTTTGAAGCGTCATCGGTTCATGTGTTTCAAACATAAATAAATTCAGGGAGGTTATGTAAAATGAAGACAGTATGGAAAAGTAAATGGTTGTTTGTGTTGATGTTCTTCTTTGTTCTGGCGGTCACTGCAGGATGGAGCATTCAGGCAAAGGCGGATGAAATAGCAGGCAAACTGCCCGTGTTTATCGCGGGCAGCCTCACAGTGCCTTTTAAAGCAGTGACCAAGGAGTACAACAAACAATATCCCAACGTAGAGGTGCTGATTGAAGGTGCGGGCAGTGCCACGACCATCCGCAAGGTTACCGAGCTCAAACGCGAGGGTGGTGTAATCGGGTCGGCGGATTACAAGATTGTTCCGAAACTGATGTTTCCCGATTATGCCGACTGGTATATTATCTTTGCATCCAACCAGATGGTTTTGTGCTACACGGATAAGTCCAAATTTGCCAAGCAGGTAAATGTCGACAACTGGTATCAGATTCTCCAGAAAAAAGGTGTGACATACGGACGGAGCGATCCCGACCAGGACCCCTGCGGTTACCGCACGCTGATGGTCTGGCAACTGGCGGAGAAGCACTACGGTGCTTCCGGGCTGTTTGGCAAACTCTATGGCGCCAAGGGTGATACCATGAGGGCCAAGTCTGTCGATCTGATTGCACTTCTGCAGTCGGGGGACCTGGACTACGCCTTTGAATACAGTTCCGTGGCCAAACAACACGGTCTGAAATACGTTCAGCTTCCCGAAAAAATCAATTTGTCCAGCACCAAACATGAAGCGTTTTACGCTCAGGCCAAGGTGAGCATCAAAGGCAAAAAGCCCGGAGAGAAAATTGAGATGACAGGTGAACCCATTCTCTATGCCGTGACGATTCCCCAAAATTACCCGGATCAGAAAAAGGCACTTAGCTTTGTTGAATTTTTACTTGGTGAAAAGGGCATTACAACACTGGAAGCCACCGGGCAGGATTCCGTCTGTCCTGCATTGGCAAACGATAAAAATAAGCTTCCCGAAGTGTTGAAAAAATACGTGCAGTGATTTAAGTCCGTTCACGCGGGATGAGCGCTAATCCTCCGCGGCGTGCCACGGAGGATTTTCTAAAGAATAAACATTGACATACAAGGTGGATAAATATGAAAAAAATAATTTTATTAATAAGTGCTATCGCAATAACCGCAATGCTGTTTTCAGTGAATATTCCGGCTGATGCATCCCAGAGCGTAGGGGCGGAATCTTTAATGATTTACAGCGGTGCTGGAATGAGGAAACCCATGGACGAAATCGGCATAACCTTTCAAAAGAAATACGGAACAAGGGTCAAATACAATTATGCTGGTTCAAACGCATTGTTAAGCCAGATGGAGCTGACCAAAATGGGTGATGCGTATATGCCCGGTGAGACGATGTATATTGAAATCGCCGAAAAAAAAGGTCTTGTGAACTATCAGAAACTGGTCTGCTATCATATACCGGTCATCACGGTTCCAAAAGATAACCCGGCCAATATCAAAAGTTTGGAAGACCTGGCCAAGCCTGGGGTTAAACTAATTTTTGGCGATCCTAAGGTCGCGGCAATAGGCAGGACAGGCAAGCAAATTCTTGAAAAAAGCGGGATTTATGAAAAAGCATGGAAGAATGTTATTGCCACGTTGCCGACCATGAATGAAGTCATGGTGCAGATCGCCATGGGCCAGGCCGACGCGTCCATCAACTGGTGGGATACCGTCAAATCCGTCGAGAACATTACGGTTGTAGAGATTGCTCCCGATCAAAATATCATAGAGATTATTCCTGTCGGTGTTACCACGTTTACCAAGCATCCGGATACTGCCAGGAAATTTGTCGATTTTTGTGCTTCTGCCGAGGGCAAGGCCATCTTTGAGAAACACGGTTTCACGGCCTATCCCAATCCGAAATTCCAGAAGAAGTAAATCTATTCCGGCCGAAGGGTTCAACGGTTAAGGTAAAAAATACCAGAAAGCTATAAAGGTAAATATCGCGGTCGGCAATATGCCTTGATTGCCGACCGCGATATTACGTAGTGCGCAGCACGCACACCTAAAAGTGAAATAGCAGGAGATAAAAAACGGTGAAGATTTTTAAAAGATTGTATGAAAAAATGTTCAAAATAATAACGATGATGTTTGGTTTGGTGCTCGCCTTTTTCATCCTGGTGCTGATTGTGGGCATCTTGACGCACACCACGCCCGGGGCTTTACTCGAGAGTTTTCTTTCCGAGGAAATACGTTTTGCAATCAGGCTCAGTCTCATGACCTCTGTCATATCGACTCTTTGCTGCATTATTGTAGCGGTGCCGGCCGCCTATGCGCTGGCACGATATGATTTCAAGGGCAAGACGATACTCAACACGATACTGGATATGCCTCTGGCCCTTCCGCCGCTGGTTGCCGGCGTCGGTTTATTAATCCTTTTTGGCACTACATCTTTTGGCAAGAGTCTTGCCGAAGCCGGGATTAAATTTGTTTTCACGGCGCAGGGCATTATTCTCGCCCAGTTTTTCGTCAACATGCCGTTTATGTTCCGTGTGATGAGGTCAACTTTTCAGGGAATAAATCCGCGATACGAATACGTGGCTCAAACGCTCGGTTCTACCGAGGGAGGGGCTTTCTGGAGAGTGACGTTGCCCATGGCAAGAAACGGGCTTATGGCAGGAGCGATAATAACGTGGTGCCGGGGAATAGGTGAATTCGGTGCAGCGCTTATGGTTGCAGGGTCCACAAGAATGCAAACAGAAACGCTGCCCATTTCGCTTTATCTGAATATGTCCACAGGCGAGCTGCCGCTGGCCATCGCGGCGGCCGCCATTCTGATTTTGATTTCCATCGTCTCTCTTTTTATATTTGAAAAATTCAGCGGCTTCGCCCGCGTCTTCTAGGAGAAATTAAAAATAAATGTTCAGAGTTGAAAATATATCTAAAAATATGGGCGAATTTTTTTTAAAAAATGTATCGTTGGATGTCGCCCTCGGCGAATACCTCATGATCCTGGGGCCAACCGGTGCCGGGAAGACCATTCTCCTGGAAACAATAGCCGGCATATATCCTCCGGATGAAGGGAAAGTATATCTCAATGATCGCAATATTACCGGATTGCCGCCGAGAAAAAGAAATATCGGCATGGTTTATCAGGACTTTATGTTATTTCCGCATTTAAATGTGGAAGAAAATATCAAGTATGGAATGCGATCGAAGAAATGCAGCAAGGTGGAGGTCTCGCAGAAAGTCAATAAACTGGCCGAACTTCTTAGCATATCCCACTTGTTGAAACGTCATCCGGTTACATTAAGCGGCGGAGAGAAGCAGAGGATTTCTATTGCCAGGGCACTGGTTATGGAACCGGAAATCCTTTTGCTTGATGAACCATTAAGCGCTCTCGATACGGAAACAAGAGCTAAACTACGAAAGGAACTGCGCAGAATACATGCCTTAACCCGGACCACGATGATTCATGTAACCCACAGCTTTGATGAGGCTTTTCTGCTGGGAAGCCGTATGGCCATCATGAACAATGGAGAAATTGTTCAGACGGGAGAACCAGGCGAAGTATTTAGAAAGCCAAACTGCAGGTTTGTCGCTGAGTTCCTTGGCGTGACCAATGTTTTTCAAGGTGAAGCCGTCATTGATGATGGGGATCCCTGCGTGAAAGTCAATGGCCTGAAAATCAGATCTGCAAGCGCTGGAAGCGGACAGGTTTATGCGTCCGTCAGGCCGGAAGACATTCTTGTTTCGTTTGCACCTATTGATTCAAGTGCGAGAAATTCTTTTCAAGGAGAAATAAAGGATATATCCGATGCGGGGATCGTTTTAAAAATCACTGTGGATGCGGGCATCCCATTTGTTGCCGCCATCACGAGGCGTTCTTTTCTTGATATGGGATTGAATCAGGGGGGGAAGGTATTTTTGACATTTAAAGCCACTGATGTTCACGTCTTCTAAAAAATGTAAATAA
>JAQVLL010000143.1 GCA_028704195.1 Smithellaceae bacterium | reverse complement strand
AGGAGAGGGTCGACAACTCCATTGCGCTTTTCGAGGCTACGTCTGGGTTCGCTTGCGCTGCGACCCGCGGGTTTGCTCGACTCCCTTACGGAGCCTTTGTCAGGAAACTTAATGCTTCAGGTTACCCTTTACACTTCCCTCCAGCTACATGGGCGAACTACCGAACTCCCATGGTCGGACTTTAACCGACTAGTCATACGTTTTACACGGCATACCCTACAAGTCCGCAATTTACGGGAAAAGATCGAGTTGATTATTACGATTTGAAGTTTGGAATAAAAAAGTCCAAGCCAATTCTGATTCCGCCAGCCAGAAATATAATAGCAAGTATATCACTATCATTGCATCCACGACGGCAGCCCCCAGGAAACCGACAGAGAAGGGATGACTGATATTTAAGAGATAAAGGAATATCAGAAAAGTCTTTTCGATGACGCTGTAAATCAGGACAGGCATGCGCCACTTAACTCTGAATGCGGATATGATCATGAAGATGCCTAGCAATAAAATGTCATTAGACGGAGTTTTCTTGACAGCAGGTGTAAAGACGATCACGAATTACGACTTGCTTCCTCCTACCACGACAAATATCAGCACCGGACATAAATTATGTGTTATTATCTTGTAACGTGTATATATTATACATGATTTATCACTTATAACTCATTAAATGCATAAATTGACAATCGATCTGCTTAGCTGTACAAATCCTTATGAATCAAAGCTGCGGCATCTTCATGAACGAGCATTTTACGCATAATCATTCTTCGTATAAATTTATGCAAAGATAGTTATGATTCGACAAAAGTAACCAGTGTAAGGAAACAATGAAAAAGAATATTGATGTAAGACATAAAAATAAAACGAAATCGCTGGATTCTCACAAGTTGGGCAAAAGAATGAATTTACCGCCACAGAAAAAAGCGAAGGAGATCCTAAAAAAAACCGAAGAATATTTCCACCTGCTTTCCGAGGCGACTAATGAGGGGATAGCAATTCACGACAATGGCATTATCATTGAATCTAACCAATCCCTGATTGACATGTTTGGATATGATTTATCTGAAATGATCGGTATGACTGCAGCAAAACTCGTCTCCCCAGAATCCATGAAGGTTATGATGGGACACATTGCTAACAGATACGATATGCCATTTGAAGCGGTTGGGGTTAGGAAAAATGGTTCTACTATAATATGTTCTATAGTTTGCAAACCATTCAAATATAAAGGACGCACACTAAGAGTTGCAACCTTCCATGATATTACCGAGCGCAAGCAGATGGAAGAAAAGTTACGGGAGAGCGAGGCAAATTATCGACAGCTTTTTGAGAACTCGCCTGCCGGATTATATCAAATTGATTTTAAAACAGGAAAAATCACAAGAGCAAATGATGTTCTCTGTAAATATGCTGGTTGGAGTCCAAAAGAGATATGTTCTTTAAATATATCCGATGTTTTTTCTGAAGGGAGCAAAAAACTGTATTTGGAGCGTCTCGAAAAACTGCTTCGGGGTGAAAAAGTATCTGAGATAGTAGAATATGAAGTACTAAATAAAAAAGGTCAGCGATTCTATCTCCAACTACACAATAAATATATTTATGATGCAGAAGGCAATGTGATTGCTTCAGATGTTGTTGCACATAACGTCACAGAGCGCAAGTTGGCAGAGAACGACCTGAGGAAGGAACGGGACTTCAGTAATGCAATCATTGACAGTCTACCGGGATGGTTTTACGTTGTCGATGAAAACTTAAGATTTCTCCGCTGGAATGACAACTTGATGCGCGTGAGCGGTTATTCAAACGAGGAACTCTTGGGCAAGAGCGTCTTGGATTTCCATCATGAATCGGATCGAAGCACTGTATCAGAACAGGTAAAGCAGTCTTTCCTTCGTGGGGAAAACACCATTGAAAGGAATGTCATTTTGAGAGACGGAACTGTCAAAACGTTCTTGTTCAGCTCAAAGAAGTTACAATTTAAAGGCAGACCCTGCCTCGTAGGCACTGCCATTGATATTACCGAAAAGAAGCAGGCGCAGGAAGAACTCAAGCAGTTTGCCGAAAATCTTGAAGATGCCAATATAGCGTTACGTGTATTAATGAATCGCAGGGATGAAGGTCAAAAGGATATTGAGGGGAAATTGCAGGCAAACATCAATGATCTCGTTATTCCTTATTTGAAAAAGCTGAAGCAGGCGAATCTAGATGATCGCAATAAAAATTACCTGGATGTTTTGGAAAGAAATCTTACAGATGTCTTGTCACCGTTCATGAGAGACTTTCTATCATCGCATAAGAACCTTACGCCTCAGGAAATTCAGATTGTCGACCTGATCACTAAAGGAAAGAACACAAAAGAAATCGCTGAAATGCTCAACGCATCGGTAAACACGATTGCGACCCATCGAAACAATATCAGGAAAAAAATGAATTTGAAAAATTCTAAAATCAACCTTCGCTCACATGTCCTGTCCATAAGAAAGTAAGTATTCTATCTACACGATTTATCAACAATAATTCACCGATCAAAAGGAGCTAAATCATTATAAAGGAGTATATACAATTCTTTCAATCTTCCGTAACGTACTATCGCAATTACAGAAAATTATGAAATACAGTGAATTAAAGAAGGGGGGGATAAAGGAGATATTGAATAGGCGGATTCGTCAAAGATCGGTTAAAAGATGATCTTAGGAAGATCCGAAACCATAAACCCACTTAACATTAGGTTGATTGAAGGACAACAAATGAAAAAGATATTTACAGCGATCGTTCTTTTAGCATTATTAGTGCTTCCGATGTCCGTTATGGCCATGACGGACATTACCGACGACGAACTTTCCACCGTAACAGGCCAGGCAGGTGTCAGCATAAATGTTGATGTCACCGCCAACCTTACGATTGGAACGGTTGCTTGGGGCGATTCCGACGGTTTCACCGGTTACACCAATGCCGGTTTCGTCGGTATTGAAGGTCTGAACCTGACCGTCCATGCATCCGGCCGTCATGACGGCGCGTTTGCAACCACAGGCGCCACCGCTGTCGGATACATGGCAAACGACCCCATCACGATTGATGTTGGTACCAATGATGGTGGCCAGTCTCTCGTCAGAATCGGTCTGCCGACCTTCCACATCTCGGTCGACACCCTGCAGACAGACATCTTCGTGTCTGGCGTCACCGCTGGTGCTCCTACTTCTACAGTTGCACAGCAGCTGGGTGCGATCTACATCAGCGGCGTCGAAATCAGACTGGGCCAGTCCGCTTCGCCGGCTGACGCAGGTTCCTATGACGCAGGTTATGTGACCATCGGCGCAGCAGGCGCAGGCAACACCGGTGTCAACATGTTTTTCAGGGTCAATATTGATTCGATAGCAATCGGAACACTTTCTTATGGTAACACCACCAGTATTCTCGCTGGCGATTTTGGTGCAGCTGCAACAGCCGGTTACGTTGGTGTTCGGAATTTTAACATTGGTGATGTGACCATCAATAGCGGCGTGGCCATCGGCGTTGGCACACTGAACACTGCAGCTCTGAACGCGGCTGGTGCAAACCAGGGCACGATCACCCAGGTCAACATCGCTATCGGTAACGGCAGCACCATCGTAGTTCCGGGCGCTATCACGGGTGACGTTGTGTTAGCTCAGGATCAGGAACTTGTCACGGGCGCTGGCGAACTGGGCAACTTCTACATCGGCAACTTTCGCGCTCGGGTCGTCAACAACGTTGGTTCCTTGTCCACACAGTCCTTGGTTCAGATTTGGGCTCACTAAGATTGAAGGTCTTATCTGAAATGAAGGAAAGCATTGCATAGGGGTTCGCCGGGTGGTGTTTGTCACTGCCCGGCGATTTCTCTTTTTCAAGAACACAGCAAAAAAATCCATCCTAAAAGCGACTAGCGGTGTCATGTGACGGGGCTTCTCGATATAGACATTCTGGATTGATGGTTACCACTCTTCAGCTCAAACCCGCCAGTTAATGGCCAATTATATTGAACAGGCGATACGCAAGCCAGCCACCATGCTACTTCTTGGTCTTGGGTTAATGGGCTTGGCAGGAATCAGAAGAAAAATGAAATAACTAAACAAAGGAACTAATAATTCCAGAAAGGAAGGGTCAATTGGCTCTGCCTTTTCTGTTTTAGAATTAACAATTATTGTTTGAAAGGGTGAATGGATGAATAGAATTGGAAAAACAACAGTACAGGAAGGCATCGTTGAGTATTGCAGTCACCTACTTAGTTTCAGTAGTAGGCAATTGCCAGAATTGAGGATTACTGGTTAAAAGAAAGTACCAATTGGTGTAAACGAACTATGAATAGGAAGTTACAGAGCATCATCACCTCTGGTAAAGTTAAAGAAATTTTTTCTTGACAGAATCATTATAATAAGTTTTTTTATTCATAAAAAAGTGTTCTTTCATAAAGGTGGAGACCTCTTTGAGCAAAAATAAATTTTCATGGTTAGCGTTTTTAATTGTTTTCATTGTGTCTTTTTCCTTGCATCAACCTCTAATAAATATTTTCAGGGATGAGCCTGCTCCTGTTCCTGAAATCATTCCTTTAAAATCAATCAACAATACAATTAAACAGGGAGAAACTCTTTTTTCCATTTTTACAAAATATAGATTGCGCACAGAAGAACTTTTTGAAATGAAAAGCGCTGCTGCCAACATTCATCCTTTGCGAGAATTACAGCCAGGCAATCCATACCGCTTTATTCTCGATAAGCAAAACAATATCAACTCCTTTACCTATGAAATTGATGATAATACCATTATTAAAATTGAACGAATGGGCGACTGTTTCCGAGCACACAAATGTAATATACCTTATGAAACCCGCGTTTTGACAATAGGCGGCTCAATTGAAGATAATCTGATTTCCGCCGTTGGCACGGACAGAGAAAATTATCTGCTCGCTCTGAAGGTGGCTGACATTTTAACATGGGATATTGATTTCAACACTGATTTGCGTACCGGCGACACTTTCAGAATTATCGCTGAAGGGCTTTATTTAAACGGAGAATTTAAAAAATACGGGAGAATATTATCATTAGAGTTTATCAACAACAAGACCCCTTACAACGCTTATCTTTTTGAAAACGACGGCAAAATGGATTATTATAACGCTGAGGGTCAATCCTTACGCAAAGCTTTTTTAAAAGCGCCGCTCAGTTTCAGAAGAATAAGTTCTTCTTTTTCAAAAAATCGTCGGCATCCTATTCTGAAGATTTACAGACCTCATCAAGGTATTGATTACGCCGCCGCTACGGGAACTCCAGTCAGCGCAGTGGCGGACGGAACGGTCAGATTTGCCGGTTACAAAGGTAATTACGGCAATCTCATTATCATCTCGCACCGCAACGGTTATCAGACATATTACGGCCATCTTTCTCGCATCAAAAGCAATGTTCGCAAAGGTAAAAAAGTCCGGCAGGATGATTTAATCGGTTACGTGGGGGCCACCGGTATGGCCACAGGACCGCATCTGCATTATGAGATGAGAATGGATAAAACTCCGATTAACCCACTCAGTGTCAAAAGCATTGCTGGGAAACCTGTCCCCTCGGCGCAAATGGTCGAATTCAAAAAGCTTACTCATACGATGGATAAAATTTTCGCTGCAGCAATTTTTTATGATACCCAAAACATGGAACGAAATAATCATTACCTGCAAAAGGCATTATTGGCGACTTTAAAAACACAGCAAGACAACTCTCTTCAAAATTATTATTAACCCAGGGAATTTAGTTTCTGGTGCCATTATGTTACCCTAGGACTCTATCAGGACTTTCGCCAATACGCACAGGCGACAGGCGTAACATTATGGAATAATAGACGATAATCCGATAAAAACGCGATTACCTACTATGGGGGATTTGACAGTTGAGCGCCGTCAGTAAGACCTCTTG
>JAQVLL010000142.1 GCA_028704195.1 Smithellaceae bacterium | reverse complement strand
CAGTTGTGCGCCTTTGCCCATTCGCCGCCGGGAAAAACGAGGTGGACCCGATTTTACAGTCGACTGATGCTGCTGCTTCTGCTCTTTGAAGCCGCGGATGATGACGCCGGCAAACTGGCCCGCGAGGTGCTTCGGGAAATAGACAGCCTGTGGGTGTTTTTGGATGAGGCCGGGGTCGAGCCGACCAATAACCGGGCCGAACGGGCGTTGCGTTTTGCCGTATTGTGGCGCAAGCGTTCCAACGGCACCCAAAGCGATAAAGGCAATCGCTGGGTAGAGCGGCTATTGAGCTTCCGGCAGACCTGCCGGCTGCGGGCGCAGGCCACTTTCCCCTTGCTGGTGGATATCTTGAAAGCCTATTTCAAAGAGCAATCGCCCGACTTAGGCTGGCTGACGTGATCTTTGCTATATCAACCCCGTGAACGCTTACAAACTTTGACCGCATTTTCCAGATGGTAAGTCCGCCACTCGTCATCGACATCCAGAAAGGCAACCCAGTCTCCCTGGGATGCCTTGATCCCCGTATTGCGAGCTGCCGAGACGCCACCGTTTTTCTGGCGAATGTTACGAATCGCATCACCGTAGCCCTTCGCAACGGCGGCCGTACCATCGGTCGAGCCATCATCAACCACAATGATCTCCATTGGCCTGAAGGTCTGCGCTAGGGCGCTGTCAATGCTGCGGCGCAGGTAGGGTTCACCGTTGTATGCGGGAATCACCACCGAAATCCGGAATGGATCGTTCATGGATTTGACAACCTCTTGTTTTTTATTTAAAAAAATTTACAGAATGTACGGGATTGGCGCGATCATTTTCCCAATCGCGTAGATCCCGATGCCAAAAATGCATTGCTTTCAACTGTGTTGACAATCTCCTCTGGCTGTCGCGATTTCGAATCTTGCTTCATGTATACGAGCGTTGCCGATACATAAAGCATAGATAAGATAATTTCGCCAGTCAACAAGGATAGTACGGCACCGACACCCCCATACGGAGGAATCAGAATGATCGAACAAATCAAACCGACAAGACCGGCTGCCACGGATGTAGCGAAGAAAAGCCTGTCCATGCGCACAAGGACTACATATTGACCAAGAATGGTATCGAAAACCCGAAACAGCAGATAGACGCCAAAAAGCCTGAGCACCCAGAATCCACTTGTGTATTCGACAGTGAACAGCGTCTGGAGGATCAACTTCGGGATTGCGATGGCAGGCAGAGCAATCATGCCAACTGCAAGCATCGCCATGGCCATATAGATCGCCAGAAAGCGGACGGCAGCCTGTGCGCTGACGGCAAATGGAACGGTGTAACGAGCCAGAATGGGCCGCCCGATACGGGCGATATTCTTGAGCAAGAGAGTGCCGATGCTAACCAATTGAAAAGATGCGGCATAGACGCCAAGGTCGGAAAAACCCGAAAAGTGCTTGAGTACTACCTGGTTCAACGCCGTCATACCGAGAGCGGCTAAACTTGCCATCCACAACCATTTGTTGCCCGCTATTAGGGAGAAGGCCGTGCGCATGATATTTCCGAGGGGCATGGTGTGCAGTGCCGGCTTGAGCCTGCGCCAGGCGTGGCGATATTGCAGAAAGATGAATAAAAGCGTTGCCGCGAGCAACGCGGACCCGATCCACACAAGGTCAAGCCGCTGGGGCGTCCAGAACACCACTGCCCAGATCATTGTGAAATAGACAGCTTTTTCCACGCAGTCATAAAGAGCATGCCGGCCCTGGATTTCCCAGACATCGAAAACATTGGCGATCTGAAGAGGCTTGAGTGTAGTCGCCAGAATAACGAGAAACATACCCCATGAGATTTCCAGGGTGTCTTTCGGCAGAACGATGATGGCCAGCAAGAGCCCTGCGATGCAGACGACCAGAAGCAGGCCGCGGGCCAGAAGGCTTGCAGCTAAAGTTTCGCTGAAGCGTTCGGGAAAATGAACCAGGTCCCGAATAAGCGAACGGTCCATGCCGAAACGGACATTGACCGATAGAATACCGCCGATCGCAAGCGCGTAGGCAAACTGGCCGAATCGGGCGCTGCCAAGGGTGTTGGCGATCCTGACCGTTGTGACAAACCCAATTCCAGCAGTGAAAACATTTGCCATCAACAGAACGGAAAAGTTTTCCAGTCGACTGCGCTGCGTGCTGATGATCTTTCGAATCGATTGTGTTGGCGAGTTAATTTTGACAACTCCTGTACAAAAATGAAAAACGCTCACCCTTCTAGTATGGTCAGACCTTGAAATTTTGTTTCATACCAGCAAGACAGGGCAACGAGAAGCGACACAATCAACTTTGAAAACTCCGCACGGAAAAGCTTGAAAACGTTGAAGCTCTCTTCCGCTTCCGCTTGATTGTACGGCCGATTGACAATCAAAAGCCGTTAATAATAGTACCGGCTCATTGGCGCCGTACTGCGGTTCAAAACAAATCCTAAAAATTTTTCGGCAGGAATCATTTCCAAAGCCTTTTTGACTTCAGCAACCGATGTCCGGCCTTCTTCGACCACCATGACGATGCAGTCAACCATCGGCGCAAAAGCAATGGCATCCGCCCCGCTCATAATCGGTGGAACATCAAAAATCAAATATCGATCGCCATACCGATTTTTCATCTCTTCAACAAGCGCCCTCATTTTGGGTGAGCCGATCAGTTCCGAACTGTTAGCAGTAATTCTTCCGCCGGAAATAAGCGTCAGCTTATCAATGTTCGGCCAGACGATGATGTCTTTCAGGGCGCAATCGTTTTCCAGATAATCAATGATTCCTTTATCACCAGGAAGGTTCAGATATCGACGGATACTCTGCCGTCTTAAATCGCAATCCACCAGCATGACCGTATGATTCAATTCCCTGGCAAAAGAAAGGGCCAGATTGATGGCGGTGAGCGTCTTGCCCTCTCCAGGCTGAACGCTGGTGATCATGATGGTGTTCCATTTTTTTAAGCGGGTACGCCGCTGAATATTGGCTCTCAGCACCTTGTAGTATTCCGCTTCCGGAGCATCAGGAAACATACAGACCAGCCGATTTTGAGACAACTTATTCAGATCCACTTCAATGGATCTGCTCTGGCGATAAACAGGGGGTGTCCACTTCCGAAAGTTATTTTCCGCGCCGGTCGATGACGCTTCCGCAACCTCCGTATTTTCCGGCGAATCAGTCCCCGTATCTTTTGAGACCGGCGATTCTGCCTTCTCTTGAGTAAAAAGATCCGCGACCGCCGTTCTTTGCGCCGCCTCGCGCTGCTGTTTCGCCTTTTCGATCGATTTTTTAAGATGCATGTTGTTTTCCTGTATCCGTTTGGATCGTTTGGGGGAGCTCAAAGTTCAAAGCTCAAAGGTTCCAGCCCTTGCCCCCTGCTATATTCACGGCAAATTTCACAGCCCTTTCCATACCGCCGATTTTTTAAAGCCAGCTACACTTTCTCTCCCCCTGCTTTGAGCTTTCTTCCGTGTGTACTCTGTGACCTCTGTGAGATGCTTATTTTTTATCTCGCATGTTCACTCGAGATAGTTGGGAACGCTTCGTTTTCAGCTTTGAGCTTCTTTCTCAGGTCTCAAGTTTCAGCCCTCAGCCCTTCGCTTTCAGCTTTGAGCCTTCTTTTTTATCCCATTTTCCGCATCAACCTGGCCCAGAAGACATTCAGATCCATGACCCAGAAGTGAAAGGCCATCAGGCCTCCGACAATACACAGGATCAGTGTAATGAGGATCTTAATCCGTTTTCTCTTTTTCCGCTCAAGATCTTCCGCTGTCTGAATGATCGGAATGCCCCCCAGCAACGGAAATGAGGTTTCCAGTGTCAGAATTTCCGAATCCCGAATGGAATGGTCTGTAAATTCTCTCAGTGATGCCCATCCCAGACCGGCGCCTATTCCCAGCACAATTCCGACCAACGCAATGGCCAAACGATTTGGCTTATCAGGGGTTTCCGGGAACCGAGCCGGCTCGATCAGCGTAAACCGCTCGCCTTTCTGGTCTTTCTCGAGCCCCTGAGCTACCCTGGCTTCCATGTGCTTTTGCATCAGATCGTTGTACTTTGCCTGAGTGTTGTCCCGTTCGACGAGAATGGCTTTATATTCCTCTTCGACTTTGGGGGTTCGGGTAATGCGACGCTGATACATATCCGATTCCTGATTGGCTTCCCGAATCTGCCTTTTGACCGAATCAATTTCCGCCCGTGTGCTGGAAAGCTGTGCGGCCAGTGTAATATAGGCCGGATTGTCCAGTGGATCATCGAAGCTTCCGGAGTTTCCGGTTTGGCCCACTCTTTTTTCGAGTTCAGCGATTTCGGCCTTAGTTTTGATGACATCCGGATACTGGTCGGAAAAGCGTGTCTGAAGATGCACCAGCTGAACCTTAAGCTCCGCCAGCCTTGCCTTGTCGCCCCCCTCCGCGCTTTCGGCCGGAATGCTGGCAAGCTGACTCTGAAGGTAACCTTCCCTTTCTTTCAGACTGCGCAACTGCTCGTTCAAACTCTGAATTGAGCTTTTAATGTTATTCAGACTCTGCATATTGACCTGCAGCAGTTCCGGCAGCTCATTCATATGGGCTGTTTTGAATGCAGCCATACCGGCCTCGAGTTCGGAAAGTTCCGTCTTTACTCTTTCCATTTCCTTTTCTATAAAGCCGGAAGTTTCCGCGGCATGCTTTTCCCGGACTCGGAGATTTTCCTCCAGAAAAAGAGAAGTAATCACATTGGCGATCTGCTGAACCGTACTCGGGCTTTTTCCCTGGTACGAGAGGGTAAAGGCAATGGTGGCGGTGAACGGCCTTCCTGTTCGACGATCGGCCACCTCTGTGCTGATCGGCTCAAGCAAAATGTCTTCGCGCATCTTTTCGACGATTTCCTCAGTGGTCCACCTGCCTTTAAGATCCGGATAAAGATTGAAGCGGTTGATTATATCGAGAAGCCTAGAATAACTCACGACCCTCTGATGGATGGACTGAAGCCGCTGTTCGGCAAAGCTCGTCACCGTAGCCATGACGAAATCGGCGGGAATGTCCTGTTCCTCTATCAGAATCGTGGCAGTCGATTTGTATATCGAAGGCATGACGAAAGCGACAATGCCTGCAACCGTAAAGACGATAAGCATCGGCAGGATCAGGCTCCACTTTCGACGTTTTATAATTCCCAACATCTCGTTCATGGCCATTGCTCTGGGTTCCATACAGATAATCCTTGAAAAGTTTCAGGTTCTGTGTTCTTGCGTTGTGGGTCTGGAACTGATTTTATTCAAACAGGGGCACTCCAATGGACACCTGCAAATAAACCAGATTGCGTCTGGTATTTTCATCATCGACGCGATCATCGGTATCAGAAAATCTATACCCCGCTTCCAGTATGAATTTCTCATAAATTTCCCATTGAATGCCCGTACGGAAAAAAAGGGTATCTTCGTCGGTTTCATCGGAGGAAAATTCATCACTGTCAGCCTTGTTTTTATAATAACCAGTGGCGATTGAAAGCGCGGACCTTTCCGCCAGCTTACGCCTGAGATTCAAGACCGCCTCGGATCGCTGGACCGTGGACCCTCTGCTGGCGGCCGATGTGACATCGTGTGAGATTCGAAGGCTGCCCCGTGTCAATTCACTCTGAATTTCCAGGATGGCCTTACCGATCCCGCCGAAATCCTCATCGCTGGTTTCAACCATCCGCATCTCCAGAGAAGACGGCGGAATAAAAACCAGCTGTGGTCTTGAGTAATCGCTTTTCGTGTACCTGGCCCCGAGATCGACGATCAGATTGACGGTTTCGCTGAAGTAATGCTGGAAGCCGATGGTCGCGAAATAATAATCAATGTCCGATGTGTCATATCCATATTGTGCGAATCCGAAATTGAGCCTGCCGATCGTGGAATGCCACCACTGGCTTATGTTGTGGGTAAATTGCAGGACCGCGTTGTACGCGTCCAGATCCTGCTGGTCCGAATCCACATCCTTCCA
>JAQVLL010000141.1 GCA_028704195.1 Smithellaceae bacterium | reverse complement strand
CCTCCTTAAAGAAAAATGAAATCGTTTTGATTCAGTACGGTCAACCGGCGCTAAAACTCGCGGAAATCCTCTACGCGCGCCTCCTGGACATGGGCATTCATCCCGTGCAGCGTATGGTTCCCACCTACGGAATGGAAAAGAGCTTTTACCAGATGTCCAATCCGAAACAGTTGACTTTCCTCACCCCCGGCGATAGGGAACTGTATCAAAACATCGGCGGACGGATATATCTGCACGCCCCCGAATCTCTCACCCATTTGAAAGACATTGAGCCGTCCAGAATCGGTAAAGTCATGGTATCCCGCAAACCCTTCAAGGACATTCTTGACCGTCGCGAAGAACAGCACAAATACAGCTGGACGCTTTGCATTGTCCCAACCCACGAGCTGGCCCGCCAGGCCAGGATGTCTGTCAAACATTACACCGTGCAGGTCGTCAAGGGCTGTTACCTTGACAGAGATCATCCCGTGGTCGAATGGAAGCACATTCACAAAGAGGTCATGGCCATTAAGAAACGGCTGAGTTCCCTTCCCGTTAAATACTTCCACATGGAATCTGCCGGCATGGATTTAAAAATTACACCGGGCGATCACCGTAAATGGGCCGGTGTCTCCGGGCATAATGTGCCCAGTTTTGAAATTTTCATCTCTCCCGATTGGCGCGGAACGGAAGGCGTCTATTTTGCCAACCTCCCCTCTTTCCGGAGTGGTAACTATGTTGAGGGAATTCGGATCACTTTTGCACGAGGAAAGGCCGTCAGGATTGAGGCAAAACAGGGAGAAGCCTTTGCAAAAAAACAGCTCGCCATGGACGCAGGGGCGTCCCGGGTCGGTGAATTCTCCCTGACCGATAAACGGTTTTCGCGAATTGACCGCTTCATGGCGGAGACGCTCTTTGATGAAAATTTCGGCGGGAAAGCCGGCAACTCCCACATCGCGCTTGGTTCATCCTACAGCGACACTTTCAGCGGTGATCCGGCAAAACTGACCGGACCGATAAAGAAAAAACTTGGATTTAACGATTCCGCTCTTCACTGGGATCTGGTGAATACGGAACCAAAGACCGTAACGGCTCACTTAACCAATGGTAGAAAGTTTGTCATTTACGATCGGGGGATATTCACTCTCTAGGGAGTCGCGTTTCAGTATAATCTTGCCATATCGACTAGCGGGAGACATCTTTAATGATATGCTGAATGGCTTAAGATTTCTCACTTCATTCGAGCCGTTTCGACATAACCCGACTATCCAGCATTGCCTTGATTTCCCGGTAAAAAGCATCCGTTCCGCTCGTGTTTATCGCTATAATTTCGCCGGGGCAGACACTGCTTTTATCGTTCGTCAGGATATTCGGGACAACCTGAATCGCCGTAAGACGGATCCCGCAGTCTTTCAGGAATTGCCGGGCCGGCAGCGATGCAACCGATGTGTACACTTCATCAATAATACCTGAACGATCAATCAGTCGGGCGGCTGCAAGCCCCACAACCTTGTCATGTAAAATCAGGTCGGATTTGCTTGAATATTTTTCCAGAGCGTCCCACAGAGGGCGCAGGCCGCTGTCCAAGGATGAATGGATCAAGATGTCGGCTTCCAGAAGCGCAAGTGAATAGCGTTTAAAATCAGGTTTCATCATAAATATTTTTTTTATTTCATGCCTTTCGAAATCATTATGGCATATTTTATATGATCAGCAGGCCTTTGAAAAGATAAAATTCATCCGGTTTGCGCGGCAGAAGCGGTCTTTTTCAGTAGCTTGCCATGAGGCAGTTGATTTCCTTTATGAAATCCAGACCAAAAAGCCAAAGGAAAAGCGCAAACCGTTTTTCATTGACACCTCTGCTAATTTTCCATATTATTTCATGAATTGTTAACAGAATTTAGTTGTCCCTTAACCATACATGACGGACAGGAAATCACGATGGAAGATACACGAAAATACAATCGGCGGGAAGTGATCCAAAAAGGTTTAACGCTGGGTCTTATCGCGGGCGGCACAGTGATTTTTGGCAAACCGGATCTGCTCATGGCAAAGGGGAAACCCGCCGGCATCCCTGACATGGTCGCCGTCAAAAATGGCGAACCGGACGTCATGTTCAGGAAAGCTATCGAACTGATGGGCGGCATGGACCGGTTTGTCAAAAAAGGACAGACGGTTGTTGTCAAACCTAACATCGGGTTTCCGCGCCTGCCCGAAGTCGGTGCCACAACCAATCCACTGCTGGTCAAAACCATCATTGAATCCTGCTACACGGCCGGCGCCAAACGCGTTTATGTTTTTGACAACGTGGTAACAGCGACATCAGGCAACGCCCGCAATTGCTATAAACTCAGCGGTATTGAAGAAGCGGCCAAAGCCGCCCGCGCCATTGTTGTACCCATGGATGACTTCAGCTATCGCGAAGTAAAAATTCCCGGCGGGAAACAACTCAAAACAGCTGATGTGCCCAGTCTAATTCTGGATTGCGATGTGTTCATCAACGTTCCTATCCTCAAGCATCACAGCTCCACACACCTGTCCATCGCCATGAAAAACCTGATGGGCATCGTCAAAAACCGCATGGAATATCACCTGACCGGTCTTGACCAGTGCATCGCAGATTTCTGCCTTTATCGTAAACCTGATCTCAATATTGTGGATGCCTACCGCGTATTGATGAGCCGGGGACCATCAGGACCGTCAAATCCGCAATTCGCCAACGTTCAAATGAAAAAAACCCTCCTGATGTCAAAGGATATTGTGGCAGTGGATACGGCAGCCGCCAAAATTTTCGGGAAGGATCCTGAAAGCATCGGCTACATCAAAATCGCCCACGCGCAAAGAACCGGCAATATGAATCTGAAAGAACTGAAAATAGCGACCTATGCCATGTAGGAGACGGACTGTCGCCGCTTACCCTAGCCACATTCTGTCATTTGATCAGGATATCAAATTTTCAAATCCCGTCTGCGGGTAGCACAACTGTTCGCTCTCCCCAAAACGGGTTTGGAATTGAAATGAGGAAAGCTATCATTGTCCCTGATAAAAGCGCGTATCATCATATCCGGTATTGTCCTCATTTTGTTTGTCTTTCTATTTACGGGCACTGAAAAAATATCTATCTTCCTGTCTGATATCCTTCCGCCTTTTCAATTTGTTCCGGCTCTGGTGAGGACCATCACCCAACCGGAAGCACTGTTTATTGTCGGCCTGATTATTATTATTCTGATTACCCTGATTTTCGGCAGGATTTATTGTTCCTTCCTGTGCCCTCTGGGAACGATTCAGGATATACTGATCTGGGGTTCAAAGCGGATTGGCCTGAAATCCAAACACTCTTTTTCCAGACCTTACAACGGCCTGCGCTATACGATTCTCGGACTGGTGATGGCAGCCGCAGCCGTCGGCGTCCTTTCCCCCGTTGGCCTGCTTGACCCCTACTCGCTTGCCGGAAGGATTTTTACTCATTTTCTGCAGCCTTTGATCACACAGATTTACAATTTGGGGATTCTGACATTAAAGCCATTTGATATTTATTTTTATCCAAAACAAACAGCCTTCATACCCATTTCGGCATTGGGCACGACAGCGGTTTTCGTTCTGCTGATATCGTATTTGTGTGCCCGACACGGGCGCCTGTACTGTAATACAATTTGTCCCGTAGGTGCTTTATTGGGATTGATCTCCCGCGTGTCTTTTTTCCAATTCACCCTGAACAAGAAGGCCTGCTCCGAATGCTCACAGTGTGAAAATGTCTGCAAAGCACAGTGTATTGACCTGCAAAGCGCCTCTGTTGATATGAGCCGCTGCGTGGGTTGCTTTAACTGCCTTCATTCCTGTTCCAGGAGCGCTGTCAGCTATCAGCGAAGACAGAACCATAAAAGCGCAAACACCTGGTCACCGGGACGTCGAGGCTTTGTGATCGGGAGTATTGCCTCGGCAGCCGGTCTCGTGGCGCTAAACGCGAATATCGGCAAGATTCCGTGCATCCGCTTTGCGCAGGCAACTCCACCGGTCACCCCGCCGGGATCCCTCAACACAACGCACTTTACACAGGCCTGCACATCCTGCTCCCTGTGCGTTAGCGCCTGTCCCACGCAGGTACTGACGCCGACTTTTATGGATTTCGGAATAGCGGGTTTAATGCAACCCAAAATGAATTATGAAAAAAGTTACTGCGATTATGAGTGCGACGTCTGCTCTACTGTCTGTCCCACCGGGGCAATCATGCCGCTGTCACTGGATGAAAAAAAACTGACACAGATTGGCGAGGCTAAGCTGCTGGAAGACATCTGCGTGGTCTACGTCAATCACAACAATTGCGGCGCATGCGGTGAAGTCTGTCCGACGCACGCCATCCGTTTCGTGGACAAAGAAAATATTCTATACCCGGAAATCGACAAACAGTACTGCATCGGTTGCGGCGCCTGTCAGCTTGCCTGCCCGACAACGCCCCGATCCATTGTCGTGCACGCCCTCCCGGTTCATAAAAAAGCCGAAAAATATACGAGGGACCCTCAGGTCATCCTTCCTGAAGTACCGGTTGATCAAAACGAATCAAGTGATCCGTCTTTTCCCTTCTAACGATTCAATCCCTCGATAAATGCCAGAACATTTTTCCCCAGGACGGCATGATTGTACCCGCCTTCCAGAATGCCGAAACATCCCCCATGGTTACGGAGTGCGGTTTCCCTGACAAGTTTTCCCATGTAAGTATAATCCTCCGTTTTAAGCAAGCCCCCCCAATCATCTTCATGGTTGTCGAACCCGGCGGAGACAGCAATGATGTCCGCATCTGTCTTATCCAAAGCGTTTGTGACTATTTTCAGATATCCATTGCGGTCCTGACTTCCCGGGTTGAGAATAGTCACATACCCCTTGGGGTCCAGAATGTTGATGTTGCCGTCACCCGTGTGCAGATCAAAATCCAGAATGAACGCTTTTTTAATTTTATCTCCGCGTTTGAGTTTTGTAAGGGCAATGGCCATGTTGTTGAAGTAGCAGAATCCCCAGGCGGTATCGGCAGAAGCATGATGGCCCGGCGGCCGGATCGCTCCAAAGCAGGGTTCGGAAAGACCAATCTCGGCGGCTTTGATCGCACCGCCCGCAGCCAGTGCCGCAATTTCATAAACACCTTCCCGCCTGACTTCGGCAATGTGCCGGGGAGTGTGAACCAGCGCGATATCCTCTTCTGACGCCGGCTGTGGTTCAATATAATCGACCCTGCCCGCCAGGGCAAACTCTATGGATTCGATTCTTCCGGGATTGGATGCGGGATCATAAGAGTAAACCTGCTTATATTCTTCCGAATATACAACCTTCATACCATCCTCCTTATTGAATCTTTATTCAGTTCAAGAAACCCAGCAAGTGCAGAGCTTTAAGCGTATTTTGCGACACCGGTAAATCATCCAGCTCTTCGTGAGCAAACCAGCCTGCACCGTCGGCATCGTCGGCGCCTTTCGGCTCACCGGACACATAGAGCGCGGCAAAATCCGCAACGACAAAATGGAATTTGATTTTTCCGCCTTCATCACACTCAATCAGGTCGAACACATCAACACATTCACCCACTGCGATGGTGATACCGGTTTCTTCCGGGATTTCTCGGGCCGCGCATTCGCGAAGGGTCTCGCCCAGGCGCAGGGTACCACCGGGAATGGCCCACAGGCCCTTACCCGGTTCAACCCCCCTCTTGACCAGCAGGATTTTCCCTTCATGGATGACAATGGCACCGGCGCCGACACGAGGCCCTACCGGATAGGTGTTGGTGTTTAAAGAACTCATGAGTCCTTCTTCTCCTCAAGGAACGAAAACCGGCTTGTCACCCAGGGTTCCTCTCTGCCGTCGTAGACTTTTTCGACAAATTTCACCCTTCGATTTTTTCCAATGAGTAAGATCGTTGAAGAGCTCGTCCCATAAACGGGGCTGGTAATGAAAACCGGCGACAATATTCGCTCCCACTCAATCCCCAC
>JAQVLL010000140.1 GCA_028704195.1 Smithellaceae bacterium | reverse complement strand
GAAGGGAGTCGTTAATGTCTTCCAGAGACTGTCGGGCTGCTTCCTCTCCAACCCTGATGAGATGATCCGACCGGCTGAAATCAGCCCAGTGGAGATCTCCAACAGAGGGCCGGATGATGACATCCGCATCTTCAAGTTCAGCTGCTTCCAGCGCGTTGGCCGTTATTTCACCTGCCCTGTATAAAACATCTTTTGCCGTTTCAATGTCGGTGTCCTTCGGCAGATCACGATCCACCATGACGGCGATGACGACATCCGCGCCAGCCTGTCGGGCCGCTTTAACCGGCACAAGACTGGTCACACCTCCATCGGCCAGAAGCCAATCACCCATGCGGGTGGGTTCAACCGCTCCGGGGACGGAACTGCTGGCCAGCACCGCCTGGCGTAGCGGGCCTTCGGTTAAAACAACCTGTTTGCCGGTAATCAGATCGGTGGTTACGGCCATAAAAGGAATGCGTGTGTCCCGTATATCTATATCAGGAAGAAGATAGTTGATGAGCGACTGGAAATCTTCAGAAGGAAGAATAGAAGGACTGAACAGTGCCCGCATCAGGTAATACCGGTTCCTCAGGAAGTTCTGTGTTTTTTGAAAAAAATTTTTTTCCCGTTCTGTTGAAAATGTCGTTCCGATGGCTTTAATGGCGGAATCCTTATATTCAGAACTCCTCAGGTAGCCGTCTACTTTGGCTGTAATATTCCGGATGGACATGCCCGATGCATAAGCGCCGCCGATCATTGCGCCTGCACTGGTCCCGACAATCAGGTCAACTCCGATTCCCTCCTGTTCAAGGACATTGAGGACGCCGATATGAGCCAGACCACGGACGCCTCCGCCGCCAAGGGCCAGACCGATTTTTTTCCCCGTCCATTTCATGCAGGCAGCTCCATTTGGATTTACCCTTTCTTATCAATACCGGTGCCGACTGTCAATCGGAGACTGGTTGCCTTTAAGACGCACATAAACTGTCCGGTCAAGAAGTTATATCAGAGGATGCGACGGATGAAACTGACAGAGATTCGGCAGACGCGAATTAATCCCGCTCACGCGGAACGGGTGTTAATTCTCCATAGCCTACTTCGAGATCATAACATTCATTTCATGCCTCGATAGCTCGCTTTGAGGTGTTCGATTTTATTCCTCCGGGTTTGATCTATTGCCGCTGATCACTTCTTTTGCGATGCATGTTCAGGATCACCGAAGTAGTCCCTTGTCATTTTAAATACAATCGGGCTCAACAGCAATAGCGCTATCAGATTGGGAATTGCCATCAGGGCATTGAGCGTGTCCGCCACAAGCCACAGACTGCCCAGGTCAATGCCCGGCATTGTGCCCAGCGGGATGGCCAGAACCCAGAGGATTCGAAAGGGTACATTAGATCGCTCACCGAATAAAAACTGTGTGCATTTTTCACTGTAAAAGCTCCATCCGATGATGGTGGTAAAGGCAAAAAGGGCCAGGCCGAGGCTGACAATATACTGCCCCCAGCTGCCCGGCAGTCCGGTATTGAATGCAAGTGCGGAAAGGGAAGCACCGTTTTGTCCGCTCTGCCAGACGCCGGTGACCATGATGACCAGACCGGTAATGGAGCAGATGATGATGGTGTCGATAAATGTGCCGAGCATGGCCACGGTTCCCTGACGGATCGGGTTGTCCGTCTGTGCGGCGGCATGAGCGATGGGAGCGCTGCCCAGACCTGCCTCATTGGAGAACACGCCGCGGGCAACGCCGAAGCGCATGGCCGCCCAGAGAGTGGCACCGGCAAACCCGCCGGCCGCGGCTGCCGGATGAAAAGCATGATATAAAATCAGACCGAAAGCTTCCGGCAATTTATCGGCATGCTTGATCAGGATGAAAAGACCGCCGCCAACATACAACACCGCCATGAAGGGGACCAGTTTTCCCGCCACTTCGCCTATCCACTTGATACCGCCGATTAAAACTAGCGAAACCAGCACGGCGATGCCGATGCCGGTAATGAATGGATGGAGGCCCAGTGTGCTTTGCAGGACGTCGGAAACCGAGTTGGACTGAATGGTGTTGCCGATGCCGAAACCGGCTAGCATGCCGAAGACGGCGAAGACAATGCTCAGCCATTTCCATTTGGAGCCCAGGCCGTTGCGAATATAGTACATTGGCCCGCCGACGTGACGTCCCTTGGCGTCGTTTTCACGAAAATGCACGGCTAGAACCGCCTCGCAGAACTTGGTGGCCATGCCGATCACGGCGATACACCACATCCAGAATAAGGCACCCGGCCCGCCGAAGAAGAGCGCCGTGGCCACACCGGCAATGTTACCGGTGCCGATCGTGGCGGAAAGCGCAGTCATCAAGGCGTTAAACGGGGTGATGTCTCCCTTTTCAGTGCTCCGGCGACCGTGCCAGAGCATGCGGAATCCGTAAAACAGTTTGCGTTGGGGAGTCAATTTCAACCCAAGAGACAGATAAAGACCCGTTCCGGCTAAAAGGATTAGCATTGCCGGTCCCCATACAATTCCATTAATCGTGTTAATGTAATCGATCAGTGTATTCATGAGTTGAGTGCCCTAAAAGATTTTTTTGCTGATTATTTTCCCGCAAGATATAGGGGAAGCTCACGAGTCTGTCAACATAAAGTTAAGTTTTCCTGTTTCCAAATCAAATGGCTGGCAACAACACGGCACAGAGTATGTCTGTCCCGATACCACATTTTACACGACCGTCAGTGAGGTCATTAAGGATGTGCAGGAAACCGGATGTTTCAAGACATGATCCTATCCGTTCTATTCATTTTCGCTTGCGGGGCATTTGGCGAAGTGGGGGACTGTGCCCTATTTCCCTGTTAGGTCATCCAATCGGACCGTTCTGTCATACGGGCCACCACGTTTTAATTCAACCAATCCTCAATCTTTCGGACCATGTGGAAAGCGGGCGTGAGGACTGGATCATCGGGCCTGGTCGTGTGATCAGGCATTCAGTTTGTCATTGACATAAACCATGACTTTTCTTATACTTTACATGCGAATCAACGAGATCTACTGTTTGGTCGAGAGTTTTCCGGACATCGTATTCAAATAGAGCAGGTTGATGGTTATGATGCCGCTGATCATGAAAATTATAAGCGTCATATTTCTGATTGTCTTTATCCTTTCCACCGCCCTTCTTGTTCTTACTTTTCGTAAGCCGAGAAAGGTTTCCGTCTTTTCCCTGATGCTGGCGATGATCATCAGCCTGGTTACCCTGACCATCTTTTCATTACTTATCAACTATCGTCCGTCTTTGCTGCTTATAGCGGCAATGGCCATTGCGGGTCTTTTGATTGGGGTTGTCTGGTCCCAGGCAACCCGTATTTATATCGAAAACGGTAAAGTGATGTCGCACAATTCTGTGTGGTATCTCGTAGTCTGGGGAGGCATTTTCGTGCTGAGCCAGATAATTGCCATCACAACAAACAGGATTCCGGCGGTAATCATGGCGCTTCTGATGATGAGTACGGCATCCGTCATCGGGATGAACGGTAGGATCATCGGAAAGTATTTTGAGGCAAAATCCAGTATCACGGGAGCGCAAGCACCGTCGGGCCAGTGCCCCAGATGCGGGGCATTAATCGCAAGTGGAACCCGATTCTGCGGCAAATGCGGAGAAAAACTGTAACATCGCAGAGGTTTAAAGATGATGATTGATATTGCCATCATAAGCAAAATCAGAAAAGTAGCTATATGGATGGGTTTGTCGCTGGCGGCTTTCTTCGGAATCATTGCGGTCATCTCTCTGGTTATATCAGGAGGTGTATTTGAAAAACCCATGCAGTACCGAAATGTCATTCCGGACATTACATTGAATCCGGGAGAGAGAAAAGTGCTCGAGTTCGAATCCTTTTGCCTTGACAGTGGCCGGGGCAGCCCTCGACGTGGTGACGACTATTCTCTTATGAACACGCCTGCCATTAAGCTCAGGCCATACCTGAGAGATATTTTCAACGAGTACCTGTCACATCCATCCAGGTGGAAGCAGGGCGATGTTCAGCAGGCGGTCTGGTACACACAAGGGAATAGAAAGTGGCAGGATCTTAAGCCTGAACAGCGGAATCTCATCGTGACTGCCACGGGCAAGGAAGACCCGGTTTCCGGTCATCCCGTGATATTTCTGAGCAGGATGGCGTCTGTATTTGGCATCGTGGTCAAAACAAATCTTTTGCTTGCATTTCTCGTTCTGACGCTGGTGGTGATTGCCCTGCCGTCACCATCCATGTACCTGGAGAGGGGGATTTCGTGGATGGTGAGCCCCCGTCTTGCCCAGAAGATTACCAGGGGACGACCCGGCGAGATGATGGATGATTTTGCTCTCAACCCTAAGCTGCAAAGCCTTCATTCTCATATAGATGTTCTTTTTACCAGGCTTGTCTATCGTATTTTTTCCCGGAGGCATTAATGGGCTTTTTAGCAACCTACGGTCATATTCTCTCCTATTTCGGTATTGTCTTTCTGGGGCTAGCCATTCTGGTGTCCCTGTTTGTGATTATTCCTGCCTCCTACTGGCTTTTTTCCTCCCTGTCATCGAACCGCGGTCCTGCAGTGTTCAGACGGCTATTTGCGATGCTGGTCATTATTCTGGTGTCGTCTTCCTACCTGAACTCGCCGACTTTTTACGGAATGGCCCAGTGGCGGAAAACCACTCTTATCTGTTCTTTTATTATCGGTATTGTTATACCGGTACTTCGGATAGACTTGCTAAGTCTTGACCGTTCTTTAGACCGCGTTTTAGCCATGCTTGCCGGTCTGTGGTGGCTTATGCTTGTCATCAGTGAAGCCCTTCTGGTTTCCGGAGTACAGGGGCAATCTGTTCTTCTTTATCTTTTTATTGCCGTCACAGGTATTCTGTGCGGAGCCATTCTCGGTACCACGGCGGCCAGAATTGCAAAGCAGAAATTGGTCCAATCTAAACCGGAGGCAGGCAGCTTATGAAACGAAGCAACAGTAAGAAGTCAAGATCAGAGATTTTAGCTGCAGAAGCTTCGGGATTCTTGCTTGGCCTGTTTGCCATGGGCTGCTTAGTCTTCACGTCTATTCTCTGCTACGCCGATAATGGAACAGCCGTCTCTCTCAATGATGCGGTAGATGACGGACTGGTGCGCATTGTTGATTCAAAAAGCCGTGGCGGTTATTCCCGTTTCACGATGGAACTGGAAAATACCGGCGACAAGCCTGTCTCAGTCGATCCCTATGGCAGCGCCTTTGATCCGCCCGGCGGTGTGCGAACCCAACGGGTGGGAATCGGTCTTCCCTTGAAGATAGGTGACAGGCGGATCGATATGAGAAAAACACTTTCAACGGATCCTTCCCAGGAAGCTCCCGTGGGAGAAGCGGCAACTCAAAACGGCTCCGGGAAAATCCCTGACAGTGCGCTTCCCGCGGCGGCCGGTGCAGCTGCGGCGACTGCCGCTGTCGGAACCGCTCTCACCGGGATGGCGCAGGGGGTAAGGCCAAAAGAAGCAATCAGTGATCTGATGGGGCTTGTTCAAGGCGAGAGTGAGTCGGTACCGGACAATATTCAAACGCGCTCCGATTTTGACTACCAGACAGGTATCCTCCAATCATACCGCGATCAGGATATGACAGAACTGGATTATCAAAAACAGCGACTACAAGCCGCCAAAGAACAGGGTGCGGAAGACGTTGTCCGCGATGCCGAGGCAGCCGTCAGGAGACTCAAAAACCAGATTGACAACTATGACAAAAACCTTGCCGACCTTGGCCTGAAGCCCCTGGAGCACACCGAAATAAAGAAACGCTCCTTTGACTATACCAGGAAGGATATTGGAGAAGAAGTGAAAGCCGAGCTTGCTGCTGAAGCCGTAGGAACGATCTCGGATACCGATCGCATCCGCATGGATCTTTGGATGGTAGACAACGCGCCTACGGAGCAGTCCTTCAACGACATGAAAGACCTTGTAGACAAGATGACCGTCAAGTCGGACGA
>JAQVLL010000139.1 GCA_028704195.1 Smithellaceae bacterium | reverse complement strand
GTGAGGGGTGTGGGGTAGGGGGGGGAGGGGTGAGGGGTGAGGGGTGAGGGGCAAGGTTCAAAAATTTCCTTCGTGTCACTTCGAATCCCGATAAGTCTGGATGAGAAGTCTTTAAGATTTTTCCCGGAGTTTATCCTGAGCATAGCCGAATGGGGTCGATACCAGTAACCCAAAGAGGTCATGACATAAGAAATGTTTTTTTGTCTATGGTGTATTCTGTTCAAAATTAGCAAAATTTCCATTACTTAACGTAGTGAAAAACAACGAACCAGAAGCGCAAACGCTAAATGACGTAATATGGACACTTAAATGGCCGTATTACGTCATTTGGTCACAAAATTTTAGCCGGTAAAGGCCTCTTGTTAACAATATATTAAATTTGTTTGATTTTTTGATTAATTCCGAGTTTCTTCAGGCGTGCATTCAGCGTGGTGCGAGGCAGACCCAGAATCTCGGCCGCGCCGCCGGGGCCACTAATACGGCCCCCCGTCATCTGGAGGACATAGCGGATGTAACGACGTTGGATTTCATCAACACTTGGCACATCGTCAAACGGGCTTTTTTCTGAAACAGACGCTCCCCCGGAAAGTATGAGCTCGATGCGATCTCCGGTGAATAAAAGCACGGCGCGCTCGATAACATTCTTGAGTTCACGAACGTTCCCGGGCCAATGGTAAGACAGAAGCGATCGTTCGTCCTTTGCGCTAAAACCGGGAACCAAACGGTTGAACTGCCGTGCCGCTGTATCCAGAAAGTGTTTGGCAATCAAAATGATATCGCTGCCCCTTTCCCTCAATGACGGCACTTCTACATGCGCGATATTGATGCGGTGGTAGAGATCCTGCCGGAAACGTCCCGCCTCAACCTCCCGGGTTAAATTTTGGCTGGTTGCCGTCAACAACCGGAAATCCACTTCAAGAAAACGCGATCCCCCCAAACGCATCACTCTCTTTTCCTGCAAAGCCCTCAAAAGTTTTTCCTGCACGGATTTGGTCATCTGTCCGGGTTCGTTGATGAAAAGCGTACCCTTATCAGCAAGCTCAATTTTACCGACATATTGTTCACCGGCGGCAGCATATGCGCCTTTCTCGTGACCGAAGAGCTCTCTTTCGATAAGACTTTCCGGAACCACCGCAAGATCCGCCACAATGAACGGCCCGCCCCTGCGTGCGCTGTTACGGTGAATCCGTCGTGCAAAAAGCCCCTTGCCTGAACCGTTCTCGCCGGTAATCAAAACCGTGGTGTCCGAGCCGGCAATCTGATCCAGCCGGGCCAGTTCCCGGAGCATTCGTTCGTTTCGGGTGAGAATTTCGTCCTGACCGTTTTCTCTATCGGCAGATGTACAGGCATAACGATCTCTTACATGTTTTTCATATTGCTGCTCATCGGCAATAATCCTTTCCATGCAACTGCTTAAGGCCCGCTGCAGCCGTAGGAGCAGATGGTCGTCTAAAAAGTCGAAGCCGTCTTCAAGGCAGGCGTTGGCATGATAAAAGACCGTCCGCACTGAACCGCCTGCTTCCACCGGGATGCTCAGAGCAGCCATGCGGACCGACCGAATATGCTGCGCCCGGTTTTCATGCATGGTTTTGTAGATCAGGGCAAGTTGATTGCGCAATCCACCCTCTAAAACATCTTTTCGGGTCAGGTTCCTGCCGCAACGGAGTATCGGCGCCCTATCCAGTTTATCTGTAAACCAGAACAGCCCCGCGCGCTCGGACCTGAAAAAGCGGCTCGTTGCATCGAGCATTAAACCTAAAATATCAGATGGTTCCCTTGCCGGCAAAAACTGCTCAATCATCTCGAACAGTTGCCCTGCCCTATCCGTAAAGGAATCGTTTTCCAGGATAGAGCCCTCTAAAAGCCAGGCAAGATCATCCGGGAACAGATTCAGGCCTGACATTCCATCCCAGGCCGCCAGTGCAAGCTCCCTTGCTTTGGCCTGATCCCCCGCCTGCAGCGTTAATCGAGCCATATCGACACGGGTTTTGGCAAGTTCGACCCGGTCCCCGGAGCGCTTCAGGCAGTTCTCACTTTCGATGAGGTCGCGCATACATCTTTCTGCATCCTTTTTGCCCTGCGCTGCCGACAGCCTCAAGGCCATTCCTTTGAGATGTACATTCGGTCCGGCCGAAAGTCTGGATATCTCGCCCGAAAAATTGAAAAAAGGCAGCGGATTAAAACCTCTCTGGTGAAAGGCCAGCAGCATCTCCAGCAAAAAATTGTCAGGATATTGTCGCGGCATAACACCGGCAATGACCAGGCGCCTCATACAACTGCTCATGTGAGAATAAGACTCACAAACAAGGCTGCTTCTCAGCTCCGCATAGGCCAGTGCGATCTCGGCGATGCTGTACGCAATCCAATTTTTGGCATTCAGGGCATCCTTCGAGGCCTCCCTGAGCTGGCCCTCGGCTTCGCGGTTTCTGCTCATCATCAGCAGAACCACACCAAGGACCGCACGATAATGCACGGCCAGGGATGTTTTACCGTCCTTCACGGCACCACGCCAGACGGCATGCAATATACCGATGGCCTGGTGATACCGGCCGGTAAAGGCCAGACTGGTTCCATAGAAAATCGGTGTCTGGGGATCAAGAAAACATTGATCCAGGCTTTCGGATACTCCTAATGCCTTTTCAAGCGTGTTCACAACGTCCCCGTGAAGGCCCCGCAGGTAATAAAAAAAAGCCCGGGATTCGGCAGTCCGGGTCAGGATATCATCATCACCCAGATTATCGACTTCCTGATTCGCGGCCTGCATGATGGACAAAGCATCCTCCAGATGATCGTGGAGCATGTAATAGCGACCAAGATAAAGTTTGATAACGGCGCTTGAACGGCGATCACCAATCTGCTCGGCACAGAACCTGGCCTGCCGAAGGATCTTTAAGACATCGGGACCGAATTTCTCCAAACGGATCGACAAACGCGATATATTGAGCACGACCTCAATGAATAGCCTGGCATTTTCCGGGTTTTCGAGAGCTTTCGCCAGATCGGCCTGAATATGGATAAACTGTGACCGGGCTGTTTCCGGATCACCTCCCCTTTCCATTACCCGGGCAGACTCACAGGCAAGGCGGGCAGCATCCGTCACCCGGCCGGCATGCTTGAGGACGCGGATGAGGGCAGTATTGTCAATTTTTTCACCAAGACCCAGTTTTTCCATCCGCAGAATCATTTGCTGCAGATGTTCTTTGGTATTGATTTTATGTAGCTTTTGAAGCGACTCGCGTGGCGCATCGGGGGATAAAGCGAAGGCATCTTCCCCGGCAGGTACAATCAGGTCGGTTCCCCGTTCAATCACATCCAGGAGCTGCCCGTCTGAAAGCGGGGCAAACATACCGGCGATTTCGACCGGCAACGCCCCCCCCAAAGCGTCGAAAACGGCCAGAAATGCCCATTGTTCTTCAGAAAAATGATCATTCAACATAGAGTTCTATCGTTAGTGTCCCAACATTTTATTCTGTTTATAATGCAAGTTATAGAAAGCAATGAGAATATGCAATAAAAAAAGATGATTTCCGCTCTCTGTGAAAAAATATCTGCACTTGAGCGAATGCAAATCCTGTCCAACGCCGTGTCAAAAGCGGATTGAAGAATGATGAAATAAAATCTTTCACTTGTGTTTGCAGGGACGGGGACCGCCATCGCGTTAAACAAAGTTGCACGCGGCGGCATCAGGATTGTAGATCACGTCCCTGTTCTTTGTGATTTCGTCCATTGCGGCATCAAGACTTAAGGCCGGTGCGTGGCCATGGCTTCCACCTCGCAAGGAATATAGTCACAGATTCCCTCAACTTAAGAATTGGTAAAAAGGGATGCTCAAGGGAAGCAACGGTCTTGTATAATTTTTAAATATATTCTAGGCTACCTTGTATAAAGGATGGGTTGATGTTGTCTTCTGTATCCTTTGAAGGCAGATTTCAGACATCTTGAAAAACGGGAAATATTAATGTAGGTTTTTTCATCAAAACAAAAAATAACCAATGAAAGGAATCAACATGAAACATCTTTATTCAGTTATTTTGTTGCCGGTGCTGTTAGTCCTTTTGATCGCGGGCTGTGCACTGAACTCATTTCCTCCCGTGGCATCTTTAAAGGCCGAATCAACGGATGGACAGGCGAACATACCGGACAGCAAGGAATGGGAACATCTCGGAAAAACCCGTACGGGTGAATGTTACTATAAAGTGACAGGCACCGATGATACAACCGGTATCATAACCATATCAACCTATAAAATTGTAAACGATGACCACAGAAAAAGCACGATCGAAAAGTTGCAGAAAAGCCATCCCGGGCTATCGGAAAAATACGAAAACTTTAATCACAGTATCAGAGTTGATGAAATCGATTGCAAGAATAAACGATACAGAATGAAAGAAGTTGTGGATTATGACAATAAGGGACAGGTTTTGTGTGTCAATCCCCACAACAGTCAGGAATGGTATCGTATTCCAATCCTCACCGGGCTGGATAAACTGCGTATGAAACTTTGCGCACCCGAGATCAAAAAAGCTGAGCCGAAAAAACCATCTAAAAAGAAAAAGAAGAGGTAAATGAATTTGTCATCCCGTTATCTTACCCCTCAGGAGGATAACGGGATGACAAACTGACGTAACATAAGGAAGCAGCCGCAAACGGTTACTTCCTTTTTTTATGTCTTTAAAATTTCTTGACATCATTTGAGCATTCATTTATTTCGTATACTAAATAACTATGACGGTGCTTCCATGATCAGTTACCAGGACGTTATCCTGTTTATCCTCAGCAAAGCCAACCAGAAAGTGTACGCGACTTTTAAATCCAAAATGCAGCCTTATGGCCTGACCCCCATACAGGGACTGGTTCTGCACGCTCTTTACGAAGAGGAGGGGCTTTCCGCCGGAGAACTGGGGAAGCGCTTAAACCTGGACAGCGCTACCCTCTCAGGCGTCCTGGACCGTATGGCGGAAAACGGCTGGCTGGTAAAGAATGTGAAAGAGGACCGGCGCGTGCTGGACATTCAATTAACCGAGAAAGCACATCAATGCCGTGATAATTTCATAAAGAAAACCGAAGATTTGAACCAGGAAGTTCTTTCATTGTTCAGCACGGAAGAAAGGCTGCTGCTCATCCGGATGTTGAAAGATCTTCGGAAATAAATTGCAGTTTAATATTTAGCATGCAAGATAAAATCGTCGGGAAGGGAGGTTATCCATGTCAGGCAGGCCAGGAAGAATAAAAAGCAGCAGAAAAACCCGCTATCCTGCTACGGATTATCAAAGAATTTTTCATCCCCGGACCCTTGCCATTATTGGCGTTTCCGCCGAAGAAGGCAGCGCCGGCTTTGGCACCGGTATGTTGAAGTCCATTATGGCCATGGGTTTTGAAGGGAAAATATATCCCGTCAACCCCAAAGGCGGCAATATTTCCGGGATGGAAATCTTCAAGCGGGTGGAAGACATCCCCGAAAAAATCGACTTTGCCGTCATTGCCGTGTCGGCCCGGCATGTTCCGGATGCACTGGAAGCCTGCCGCAAAAAGGGCGCGGCCGGAGCGGAAATCCTGTCCTCGGGTTTTGGCGAACTGGGAACCGAAGAAGGCAAAGCATTGGAAAAACAGCTTCAGGAAACCGCCGCAAGAGGGATCCGGGTGATCGGTCCCAACTGTTTCGGCATTTATTGTCCGGCAAGCGGATTGACCCTGCTTCCGGGGCCTGATCTGTCGCGCATCAGCGGACCGGTGGCCTTTCTGGCGCAAAGCGGCGGCATGGCGATCGATCTTGCGCACGCGGGAAATTACCTGGGCATCCGTTTCAGCAAGATGGTAAGTTTCGGCAATGGGGTTGATCTGCGTGAGTCGGAATTGCTGCGCTATCTGGCCGACGATCCGGAAACACAGGTCATATCGATGTACATCGAAGGCATTAAGGACGGCGAAGATTTCTTCCTCGCCATCAAAAAAGCGGCTTCCAGGAAACCGGTGATTGTTTTCAAGGG
>JAQVLL010000138.1 GCA_028704195.1 Smithellaceae bacterium | reverse complement strand
TTTAAATTGACCTCCGTAAGATATCCAAAGGTCCCCATGTTGATGCCGACGATCGGAACGGAATGGTGCGAGATATAGCGGGCTGTGCGCAACATTGTGCCGTCACCGCCCAGAACGGCGATCAAATGCGCCCTGGCGGCCAGGTCCTGTAGTTTGAATCCCCCCGTGCCACCGACGGCGGCGGCAAGGTTCCCCTCCAGGAAAACGTTCATGCCCCGGGCCTCCAGCCATTTTTTCAAGGCACCGGCAAATTCTGCGATATTTTCTTTTTCAATATTGGCAACCATGCCGACTTTTTTAATTTTCATCCTGAAAAGCTCCCCAAAAGACGTGGTTTCGTAACATAAAAAGAAGATGCTGTCTATGGATAATTTTTTCGGACATGAATGTAACCTCTTTGATTTATAAAGATATTCTTAAAACATAAATCCTTGACAGAGAAGCTTCCGATGCGATACGGTGCGCGCCTGTGAGGTGAAGAAAATGGGGTTAATCAAGGGCAATTTCTCTTTTATGCAGTTTTCAGTGGAAGGACAGCTGCCGCAGGCCTTCACTGCTTTTATCAGCAACCGGATCAAGGGCAACTCGTATCGGGAAGCACGCAATGCCACGGAAGAAAAAAGGATGGGCTGGGTTTCGCTGACGGACATTCTCGATGCCGACTTTGAAGAAGCCAACTACGCGCTGGGTGACTATCTGATCTTTTCGCTCAGAATTGACCGCAAGCAGATTTCCCCGAAACTGATGAAGATTCGACTCATGGAAGAGCAGAGAAAATTTCTGGCCGAGCATGGACAAACCCGAATCGGTAAAGCCATGAATGAAGGCATCAAAGACCGGGTCAAACTGGAGCTCATATCCAAAATCGATCCTGTCCCTTCTTTCTATGATGTTTTATGGGCGGTAGGACAGAACAAAGTATATTTTTCATCTCTGTCAGACAAAGTCGCTGATGATTTTGTGGAATTGTTTAAAAAAACCTTTTCCCTGAATCTTGTAAGGATCCTGCCTGCGCAGCATCCAGCCGCCCTCAAAAATAAATTGCAGTGCAATGATGCCCCGGAGGATATATCCTCGATCGGACGTGAGTTTCTTACCTGGCTTTGGTTCAAATCCGAAGAAAGAAACGGCCGCATCGCCCTGTCGAAAAATGAAGAAGTGGAACTGCATCTGCTCAAACGAATCGTCCTGGAAGCGGGTGAAGGAGAATATGCACAGGGTGTTGTCTGTTCGGGCCTGCACGCCGAACTTGTCGAAGGCAAGGAAGCCATCCGGCAGGGCAAGAAAGTAAAAGAAGCCTGCATGAAGCTTCACTGTGATCAGAATGAATGGGAGTTTCATTTTAAATCCGACACGTTTTATTTCCAATCCATGAAAATGCCGGTTACAGACTGGACCCAAACGCCGGAAGACCCTTCAGCAGCCCTGCTGGAGCGTATTTATCTAATTGAAAATGCGGTTAAAACCATGGATAAAATTTATGAGTCCTTCCTGGCCGTTCGCTTCTCTGCTCAATGGACGGAAAACGAAAAAACGAAACTGAGCCAGTGGTTAAAAAAGACCAACAAGACATTGGCCTGATAGAAAAACCTTTACAAATGAAATTAAATCATTAAACTATCGGAAAGGTAAAGGTCTCAAACCATTCAACAATAAATCAACAACATGCATGGAGGGATATCGTCATGGAACAAAAACAGATGGCCAGACAAATGATAGAATTTAACAAAAATGTCTTTGACAATAGTTTCAGCGCCATGTCGGCGCTGCAGGATCAGGCCGAAAAACTCATGCTAAGCATTCTGGACAAAGCGGTCTGGTTCCCGGAAGAAGGGAAAAAGACAATGACTGACTGGATCTCAAGCTATAAGAAAAGCCGCGATGACTTCAAAGCAGCCGCTGATGAAAGTTACAAAAAAGCAGCCGATTACTTCAATGCAGCGGAAAAGAAGCAAACAAAAAAAGCAGGGAAAAATAAAAGGACATAACCTTTTCATATCGGAGGTGGCAATGGACCCGAAACAAATCGCCAAGCAGATGGTTGCTTTCAACAAAACTGCCTTTGACAACAATTTCCGCGCCATGCAGGCACTGCAGGAACAAACCGAAAGAATGGTCAATAAATTCTGGGAGAAATCTCCTATATTTCCGGATGAAGGCAAGAAGGCGATTGCCGACTGGATGGAAGCCTACAAAAAAGGGTGTGAAGATCTGAAAATCGCCGTGGATGAAAATTTTAAAAAAGTCGAAGATTTCTTCAAGGAAGCCAAATAACCAGTCAATTTTCCAATGCATCTGCGATTGTTGCAGCAACGGATCCTGGCCGGCTGCAGTATGGTCATCGGACAGTCCCCGGAACCCGGACAAAAGATTTTTGTATCCTTGAAAGCAATCCCGGAAGGAAACACAAAGTCCACATCAGCATTTGGCCTTAAAGATCCGGGGATGATTCCTTAAAGGTTCTGTCAAATATTGACGGGCGGCTGGCTGATTGCTGTTCGTCGCTCACGGAGAAACACATGAGTCATTCCAGTATCGTCGAAAGCATGACCCGGGCGGATTTTTACCCGCATAAACCTCAAATGGTCGAACTGTTCCAGACGCACATTTCCTACGTCTTCATTGCCGGTCACTACGTCTACAAAGTAAAAAAACCCGTCAATTTCGGTTTTCTCGATTTCACCACACTGGAACAAAGAAAATTCTATTGTGAGGAAGAACTTCGTCTGAACAGGCGTCTTGCTCCGAGTATTTATCTGGATGTTGTACCGATCTTGCAGGATAACAGCGGGAACCTGTCTTTGGATGGAACCGGGCAAGTCATCGAGTATGCCGTCCAAATGAAAAGACTACCACTGGACAAAATGCTCAAAATCCTTCTGGCACAAAACCAGGCCGATAAACGTATTATGGATGACGTCGCTGAAAAAGTGGCGAGCTTTCACAAAGCAGCCGAGACAGGCGGTAAAATCGACCAGATGGGATCCATCCAAACCATCCGCCACAACACCGACGAAAACTTTGCACAAACCGAAAAGTACGTGGATGTCACCATCCCTGCTTTTCAGTTTCATTTCATCATGGCATATGTAAAAAAATTTCTGGTCTCCAATAAAGATCTTCTGGAGAAAAGGATTGCGCAGCATAAGATTCGGGACTGCCACGGCGATTTGCATCTGGAACACATCTGCGTCGCGGATGATATTATTATTTTTGACTGCATAGAGTTCAATGAGCGTTTCCGATACAGTGATGTGGCTGCGGAAGTTGCCTTTCTGACAATGGACCTGGATTACAACGGATATACCCGTCAGGCTGAAGATTTCGTACACGCGTATCTGCAATATTCTGATGATGCGGATTTACAGGCCCTTTTGAATTTTTATCGATGCTATTATGCCTACGTCCGCGGAAAAGTCATCAGTTTCCGTCTGGACCAGAAAGAAATCCCCGAAATCGAGCGCACGGAAATAAAGAAAACCGCGTCCAAATATTTTGACCTGGCGTACACGTACGCCGCACGTCTGGAGAAGCCGGCCCTGATTCTCACCGCGGGACTGATCGGTTCCGGCAAAAGTTACCAGGCACAGAGGCTTGCGGCCCGCCTTGGTGCGGATGTGATTCGTACAGACATTCTGCGCAAGGAGATGCTCAATATCAATCCGGCCCAAAAGCATCATGAATCTTTCGGTCAGGGGATCTACGCTCGTGATGTTTCACAAAAGACCTACGAAAGAGCCATCGAACTGGCTGCCGAAAAAATTCAGCAGGGCAGACCGGTCATTATCGATGCGTCTTTTAAAAGCCGCTCAGCTCGAGCGCTTGCGTTCAATCTTTCTGAAACGCTTCGAGTGCCTTTTTATATCATTGAATGCAGCTGCCCGGATGATGTCGTAAAAATGCGCCTGGAAAAAAGAAAACTGGACAAAGACAATCCGTCCGACGGCCGATGGGAAATCCTGCAGGAGCAGAAAAACCAGTATGAAGAGATCGAAGAAATTCCCGGCAATAGCTGCTTTAAAGTTGACACGACGAACAATCCGGAAATTTTCCGCCAGAACATGATCCGCACGATCAAAATGGCTGAATTGTAGATCAGGGGATGGTGTTTCCGAAAAACTCTCACTGCCCGAAAAGATCCGTCGGCAGCAAGATGACAAAGAGGAGAAACGGGTTACGGGGCAGCGGTAGAGTTGGATCCGTCTTTCATATCCGTGTCGGCCTGCGTTACAGCTTCTTCTGTTTTGGCCCCGGCTTCTGATCCTTCTGCCTGGACGTTTTCTTTCTCACCGGCCTGGCCCTTGTCCTGCACTTCTGCTTCTGCTTCCGCCGCAGTTTTTTCTTTGGCCTGGGCTTTTGCTCTGGCCTTTTCTTCCTTGAGCTGTTTTGACTTTTCTTCCGCCTCAAGCCGCTTTTTCGTTTCCCCAATGTATGATTCTACTTTTAAATCCAGGCCGACGCCGGGATAATCGCGGGCGATAACTTCAAACCGCTGCAGAGCAGCCGCATACTTTTTCTGTTTATAATAGAAATTACCTATGTAAAACTCATGCTCGGCCATCTTCGTCTTGCATTCCCGGATCTTTTTTTCAGCGAGTATGGAAAACTTGCTTTGCGGAAAACGGGCAACCAGTTTTTCAAATTCTCTTCTGGCATTGATCAGTTCCGTCTGGTCCCGGTCAACTGCGTCGATTTCCAGGAAGTGGCACATCCCTATTTGATAAAGGGCATAGGGAACATTTTCATTGGTCGGATAAAATGTTGTAAAATCACGGTAGGCCGTCTGAGCATCCAGATATTCTTTCCTGCTGTAATAGGAATCCGCGATGCCCAGTGTGGCCAGAACGGAGAGTTCATGCAACGGATATTCTTCTTTGAGACGGGTATAGAATGACTGCGCCTTTTTATAGTTGCCGTTCTGATACTCGGCTGTGCCTCTTGAATAAAGGGCTTCCGGTGTATTTCTGACCGGTTGACTCCTCTTGAACAAAGACAGGAGATTGTCCTTATTGATCATGTCCAAATTAAACGAGCAACCGCTGCAAATCAGAAGAAAGGCTAAAACTATGCTTACATTTTTAAGTTTCACTGGTATTCCCGAATAAATATTGACGGTAACGTTATCCCTGCTGCATCCATAAGACGGATATCACAGGCTTTTTTTAACAAATTCCTCAAGCTTCTCTTTCGGCACAAGACCGATCAGGGTGTCCAATACTTTCCCGTCCTTAAAGATCATCAGGGTGGGAATACTGCGCACTCCATAGGTGGTCGCGGCTTTCTGAGCCTCGTCAACATTCAGTTTCATGACCTTGACTTTGTCCTGATATTGAGCGGCAATCTCTTCCACGATGGGTCCAATAGCCTTGCATGGTCCGCACCAGGGCGCCCAGAAATCAATGAGCACCGGTTTGTCGCTTTTCAGAACTTCTCCATCAAAATTATCATCCGTGGCCACTCCCAGAAATTGGCTGCTCATGACTGACTTCCTCCTGTTGGATTTTCGTCTATATGGCATAGCGAAGTAAAAAAAGTCAAATGCTATTTGACTTTTTGACCTATCCGTAGCATTTTTGGACTGTAAAACCTTTATTTGCTATGAATCAGCATACATAAGGAGGACATGATGGGACCGGTCGGTGTATTATCAGGAACAATTATGATGGAAAGAAGCGAGCTTCTCCAGGAAGGACGTCAGGAGATGATCCGTAATCAATACGGGGAAGTCCTTTTAACGGTAACTGATCAGATGATCCTTATTCCACGCCATGGCAATGATCCCGCCGAATATATCCTTCCGCACAGAATCAATCATCTTGCGAACCTTCAGGCACTGAAAGACCTGCGCGTCACCGAGGTGATCGGGATCAACTCAACCGGATCGCTGAAAAAGAGCCTGTATCCGGGCATGATCATCATTCCCGACGATTTTATCACCCTCACGGCTACCCCCACCATTCATCAGGATAAAGTCGCGCATGTTACACCCTCTTTAAACGAAT